>JAEYXG010000066.1 GCA_023428585.1 Bacteroidota bacterium | reverse complement strand
GGCAAATACATGATTACACCCCTGTTTTTGACCTTGATGGTGATTGAATTTTCGGATGTTATTTTTGCCGTTGACTCCATACCCGCAATTTTTGCTGTTACCAGTGATCCCTATATAATATTCTTTTCCAATGTATTCGCCATTTTGGGATTACGGGCCTTGTTCTTCATATTGATTAAGGTGATGGATGTGTTCAGATACCTGAAAGTGGGATTGGCCGTACTATTGACCTTTATTGGAAGCAAGATGATATTTGCCGATTTCCTCAAGGAAGTAGGCTACACTACTGCCCATTCACTTTATACCATACTTGGTATAATGTTGATAAGCATTGTTGCATCAATACTATTTCCTGCAAAGAAGCATTAAGGACGACGGTGAAATATGCGCTGTTAAGTAATAAGAAATTATGAGCCACTCAGGGGACTCGAACCCCCGACCCGCGCATTACGAATGCGCTGCTCTACCAACTGAGCTAAAGTGGCTTGGCATTTGAAAGGGCAGGTTGCAACCTGCCCTTTCAAATGTGTGCTGTCGGGATGAGAGGATTCGAACCTCCGGCCTCTTCGTCCCGAACGAAGCGCGCTACCAGGCTGCGCTACATCCCGATTATTGCTTATTTGAAGGCATGGACGACTGCCTTGAGCGGTGCAAAAATAATGATTTTTTTATCCTAAAGTAATTTTGAGAGCTCTTTTTTCTGTGAGGTATAGAGGCTTATACCAGTTAATTGATTCAATAGTGTGAATTATTAATCCATTCATCAGATTGCCAGCGATGAGTATCTGTGGAAAAACATTTTTTATTTCATCAATATTGCTATAAAGGAACGGGAGGGTGAAGTAAGCCTCACCCTCCCGTAAAAGTTGGTACAACCCATAAGACTTACTTTTCGGCAGTATAGAGGGTTTGTACTATTTCCGGGCTGATAGCCTTGTTGAAGAAGTGCATTTCATCATACAGGCTTAGATCGGAGAAATGTTCCCAATAAACAAAGTTGGGCATGCCTGAGGCAATAGACATGGTTGAGCAGTCTTTCCAGCTTAATGGAGCATCAAGCTCTGTTTCCATGATCACTGCCCCGTTTACGTATATGCTGGCTTTGGTGGTAGAAATGGATATTGCCACATGAATCCAGTTGTTGTCAGGGGTGAAGGTATAGAATGGATTCATCCAAACTTCAGTTTCACCTATACCAAAGTTGATGCCTAATTTTTGTTCGGCTTCAGTGCCTTCACGCAGGAACCTGAATCCCGAGTTTCTGCTTTCGGCAGGCGGGCTAATGGATACAACACCTGCTCTCGTAGGCAAGCTATTCACCTTGATCCAGAATGCCATACTGAATTCAGTAGAGGTCATAAATTCATCAGCCGGATAAGTAAGGTATGAATCGGCGGCACCCAGGTAAGCCGTTCCCAATTTGCCATCAGCAAATGTGGGAGAGCCTGTTTTCCCCGCTTCCTTCCCCGTAATCAGGTCCAGGTAATCGCCGTCGAGCGGGAGATAAAGTATCTCTCCGGTCAGTGGAGTATAAGGCGGCACTGTGACCTTGCGGAAATTCAAGGATTTCGAAACAGTTTTACCGGTCATGCCAGTTACCGTTATCAGCAATGTGTGGTTGCCGTCAGTTAGATTCTCATACACAAAGTCAACCACGGCTCTCCTGTAATCCTTGAAGGATGTGAGATTGCCAATTTCCTCGCCGTCAAGTTGAATGACTATTGATTTGATCTCTATGTCGTCAATCGCGGTAAATTTAAAGGTTACTTTAGCAATGGAGTCTTGTGACCTGACAACCTTGCCAACTTCAGGAAAAGTAATGGAGACGGTAGGGTCTTCCATGTCATTTCCGGGAGAAATGGCTGTTATTGGATCGAGTCCCTTCTCGCATGATATTACCAATAAGGTGAACAACGCGAGGATAAACAGGTTATTTATACGTTTCATATCTCTGTTTTTTAGGTAATTAAAGCAACTATTTACTTAAAACGGGAAGCAGGTCAATCTGGTTCTGCGGGTAGGGCAGAAAGATCTTATCAGCCGTGAAATTACGTCCTTCGTAACTTAGTTCATTTAGCTTGTTCAACCGCACCATATCATAGAAGCGGGCGCCCCATTCCATAGAGAGTTCAGCAAACTTCTCATCCATAACCTGGTCAGTGGTCACACTTGAGAGAGTGCTCAATTGAGCTCTTTCCCTAACAAGGTTCACCGCTTCAACTGCAGTTCCTGCATCACCTGAGGCGCCTTGGGTAAGTGCTTCGGCATACATCAGAAGTATTTCGGCATAGCGTAGCATGGGAAAGTTTTTATTTGTACCATATTCAGTTCTGCCGGCAGTAAGCTGGTTTGAAGGGAGGTAATGTTTGCCGCTGGCAAACAGGGCGCGAGCATAATCATTAATGACATCACCTGATCGGGTAGTGTTGGAAATCCATGAGGGTAAGATTGCATATTTGGGATCGGATTTCAATTCGGTTATTCCCCTATCGGTGAATAGCACACTGGTTTCCAGTCGTACTGTTTCATTTCTATCGAGCATAAATTTTATGAATTTCAAGCTTGGTTCATAGAATCCCCAACCATCGGTGGCACCTGCAACAGCTGGAGTCCAGCCCTGCGGCCCGAAGAAAGCAAAGAGATAGGAGAAGTTATCGCCGGTAGCCTGACCAAGGTCAGAATACTGCATTTCCCAGATAATCTCATTATTTAGTTTTCCCTTGATTTTAAATAATTCATAGAAGTCGGGTTCCAGTGAGAATTTGTTGGAATTGATAATCTGGCCGGTTGCAGCAGCAACTGCAGGATAATCTTTCAGTTCGAGGTTAGCCAGTGCTTTCATTGCCAGTGCCGTATACTTTGTTACCCCGCAGGGGATATCAGTACGTTGGTTAGGCCTCATGTCAGGCAAAAGTGGAATGGCTTCATCCATCCATTTGGAGATCATTTGCATTATCTCATCTTTGGTTGAGAGAGGAGTAACATAGAGCTGTGAGGCATCGGAGGATGGAGGAACCGGAAGGTCACCCCATACACGGCTAAGCTGAAAGAGCCACCATGATTTCAGGACTTTCACTTCAGCAATATATTGGTCGCCTAGGGCCTTATTGGGCATATTTGCCTGGTAAAGTGCTATTTGCTCCATAGCAGAATTGGCTGACAACATATTGGTATAATAATTCTGGAATAGGGAATTATACATCCAGTAGTCTTTCTTGTAATTAAACCTGTCGGTTTCAGCAAAATCCTGCTGGTCACCAAGTCCACCGGCATTTACATCATCGCCGCGCACAGATATCAGTGGATTGTCCTCCCACTCCGTATTATTGAGTTCAGAATATGTACCGATAAGAGGCTTAATCATATCGCTACTCTTTGTATAATCAGTCAATTCAGTAAAAGCCCTGTTTTCAGCAGGTTCATCAAGGAATTTCTCACACCCTGTGAGGATGAAGATGAATGCTACGGTGCCAAATAAGAGGAAAATATATCTTTTCATGATAATAATAGTTTAAGAGTTAGAACTTGACATTCAGATTAACAGTATAAACCGCCGGTATTGGATAGGTTTGAGTGTCAATGCCATTCGGCACTTCGGGTGTAAAACCATTGTAGTTGAAGAAGTTCAATGGACGCTCGGCTGTTAGGGCAATTCTGGTTTCGGGGAAGCGAACTCCGAGTACTTTAAAGAAAGTGTACCCCAGCTGAACATTCTGTATGCGTATAAAGGCACCATCCTCAATGAAATAGTCGCTCATTTTCTGGTTCCAACCTTTACGCAGGCCCTTGGAGGAGGGATATTCATTGGAAGTACCCGGTCCATGCCAACGGTTAACGGCCAGATCTGCATCAAGGTTGCCGTCGGGAGTCCAGATAAGTTCACCCCGTTTACGGTTCAGAATTTTGTTTCCTGCCTGGCCGTATATGCTTGCTGAAAAATCGAAGCTCATGTATTTGATGTTGATATCGCCGCCATACATTATTTTAGGGAAAAAGGAGCCTAAAATTACGCGGTCATCACCATCAATCTTGCCGTCAGAGTTCTGGTCGACATACTTGAAATCACCGGGTTCAAGGATATTGCCGGCTTCTGCTTCAGTGATGGCAGTGGGATCGGTTTCCACTTCACTCTGGGTTTGGTATACACCTGCTATTTCCCATCCATAGAAAGCCATCAATGGTTCACCGACATAAGTACGTTGACGGAATTCAGCGGAGCCGCCATCTATATATGGAAGTCCGTAAAGGTCAGTTGCCTCATTGCGCAGTGTAGAGAAGTTGCCACCTACACTATAGCTGAATCTGTCGCTTATTTTATTTGTCCATGTCAAGGCAAGTTCAACACCTGAATTGCGGATAGTTCCCCTCGGCCTTAAAACAGTAATGCCGGTGCCGGGTATGATAACCGGAATGGCAGCATTCTTGGTATCTCTGGTATAATAGTCGAATTCGGCTGATAGCTTATTATTCACCATTCGGGAAGTGAAACCCACATTGGTCTCCTCGGTCAGCTCCCATTTAAGCTCTGAATAAGAGTTTGAAACCACTGTTCCTGCAACTTGTGCGCCACCCATGCTGGTATTGACCGGAGTGGTTGTAAATGCCCCGTCGCTTGCCGGTACCCTATCATTACCGAGTTGCCCCCAGCTGGCCCTGAATTTCAGATAATCAACAACGCCATTATCTTTGAAGAAGCCTTCTTCTGTTATTACCCATCCAACCCCTATGGTAGGGAAGTTGCCCCAGGTTTGCTGGTACTTGTTGCTCCCGTCTCTACGCATCGTTGCATATAGCAGGTACCTGTCCATGTAGTTATAGGCGAACCTGCCGAAGTATGACATGCCATATTGCCTCAGGCCATCATCGGTGGTTGCAACAGCATCAATGATTTCAGCAAGGTTAAGATACCATGATTGCTCCATATTGGTAGGGAAATTTTTCCCAACAGCGGTAATCCTCAAATAGTTTTCATCCTTGAAAGATGTTCCACCCATGAGAGTGAAGTTGTGATTGCCATATTTTTGGGTAAGTGTGAGTACGTTATCCCAGATATGGTTGTTGTAATCAGAAAAATTCCTTGTGAGCGATGCATCGGTAACCTTGAAGTCGCCACCTCCTACCAGGAACCATGGAAGATTCACTATTCGCTGGTCAACAGAAGTGGAACTGTAATTATACGAAGTTTTGAATGTGAGTATTTTAGGAAGAATAGTTGCTTCCATGTAGAAATTGGCCAGCAACTTCTTGATCTTCATCCTGTCGATATTGAAATTCATGGCAGGAAATGGATTTTGTCCGCTTCTATAGCCAATAGCCTGGGCATTTGAGAACCTGATGGGGAATGCATCAACGTTCAACTCATCATACACAGGCATTACAGGAACAGCAAAATAGGCTTGATTCCATGCTCCTTCCGCATCGTTGAATTTAGTGGCATTGCTGAAAATCATATTTCCACCTATGGTAAGCCAGTTGGTGGCTTTCAGGTCAACTTTGGAACGCAGATTCAGTCGCTCGTATGAGTTCTTCATATCCATGATTCCATCCTGATTGAAATAACTTGTTCCGATTGAATACCTTGCCTTCTCGGTGCCACCTGAAAAATCAAGACTATTGTTGCTTATCATAGCGGGGCGTAGAATCTCGGCATACCAGTCGGTATTTGGCTCCGGTATATTGGGTTTTGTGCGGCTTCTTCCGTAGCGTTGCATGGCATTCAGGATGAATGATTCATCCGCTGCGGAGCCTGATTCAATGGCCATTTGGGTAAACTGTTCAGAGTTGGCCATTTTTACAACATCCTGTGCAATCTGATAGCCAAAATACCCATTATAGATTATCTCGTTTTTCTGATTGTATTGTCCTGATCTCGTTTCAATCAGCACAACCCCATTGGCGGCGCGCACCCCGTAAATGGCTGCGGCAGAGGCATCCTTCATGACGGAGATGGATGCAATATCAGAAGGGTTGAGGAAGTCAATATTATCAAAGAACATCCCATCAACAACATACAAAGGCGCTTCACTCACCTCCGCACGTCCTGGAAAGGAACCAATTCCACGTACCCTTATGGTAGGCACATCTCCCGGGCCCCCATTTGTAACGACCTGCAGGCCGGCTACCTTTCCCTGAAGTGCTTGCAGGGGCTGTGAAGCAGGTGTTTTAATCAGATCTTCGGTACGAAGAGTTGTAATGGACGAGGTAAGGTCTTTGACTTTTGTACTGCCGTATCCCACAACTACTACCTCTTCAAGTGAAGTTCTTGAGGGAGCCAGTGCGACCTTTAGGATTTTTTGTGTGCCGATTGCAACTTCAACTGTTTCATAACCAATATAACTGACAACCAGGGTGTTTTCATTGGGTGCCAGTGTCAGGTTGAATTGACCCTCCATATCAGTGGTGGCGCCTTTAGAAGTGCCTTTGATCACTACCGATGCCCCCGGTAATGATTCGTTGTTCGACTGGTCAGTAACAGTGCCACTAATATTCCTGTCTTGCCCGTTTACGGACATAACAGAAATAATCAACAAGAGCAGTAAGATACTCCTGAACAACCCTGTTGCTTGTTTGAGACGTAGATTATTCTTCATAACAGTGGATTTGGGTTTAAGGATTAGGGAAAACTACTAGGAATGATTTATGACATCACAGGATAATCCCATTCTAAATAATGGAGCCACCCCACAATACCAACAAATATAATACAAAAAACGCGATAATATGCGAATTCTACAGCTTGCCGATTAAAAAAAACAAGGCCTTTGATGAGTGAGGATCAATCAATTTTGAGTATAGAATAAATATCCTTCCATGTTAATCACTTTTGCTCCATTTGGTGTATGGATTACCTGCTAATCCTGAATTATAATAGCGGGTATCGCCCGTAACCTCCTTGCCCAGCCAGTCAGGCTTTATAAAATCCTCTTCTTCCGACTGAAGCTCTATTTCAGCAACCACAAGTCCTTCATTTTCGCCATAGAATTCATCAACCTCATAAGTGTGATTCCCTGCTTTTACCAGGTATCGAAATTTTTCAATAATGCCCTGCTCACAAAGTTGCAGCAACTCTTCAGCTTCATATAGTGGAATCTCATACTCCCAATCAGAACGTATTGTCCCTGCTGCGTTGGCTTTCCCCTTTATGGTGAGATATCCGCTTTTATCCCTGATGCGTATTCTTACTGCCCTTTCAGATAAAGAGGATAAATAACCTTGAATTATGCGTGACTTTGAAATGGCAAACTGCTTGAATTCACCCTTTACCAGGAATTTGCGTTCAATTTCTTTTGGCATTCTTATGTATATTGGTTAGACAAACGATACCTGGCTACACATAATATTTGTAAATCAGAAGCCTAAAGCTACTGCTTAATATTCAAAAATTGACAATTGCCACCGGCAACAACATGTGAATTGGTTGTATACGGCAATTGATATAACCAGATGGCACTCTACTCGTCCTCAGTTTTTTCTGATGCACAGGTTTTTATGCCGAATATTGCATATATGGGACAGAAACTGGTAATACTTGTTATCAGAAGCAATGCCCCTACAACGAGGAGAACAGTACCAAGTGTGCCTGTAATTGTTTTGGTGGCAAAATAAAGGATGGCTATTATTGCAGCTAAAACAATCCTGATGGTCTGATCGTTCATTCCCAAGTTCTTTTTCATGTTAATAAGTTTTATGATTGACTGTAAAACCAAATAAATATAAACTCAATTATGAGATATAATAAAAAACTCTAGCAATTCAATGAAATCCGGCCATCGGCCTGATGAATAGACTACAATTCCAATGTCGTTACTCCCGAATAACTTAAAAATCCTTTACTTTGCCATTAGATATATACAAATATAATAAAAAATAAGGACATTTCATTGATTATTCAACAAATCACAAACAGGTTGGAAGACAAACGGAAATATTTATTTCCACTAATGGTATTGTTTGCCTTATTTATGAGTTTCTGGAAGCTTGGAGGTGAGCCGTTGCATCAATGGGACGAATCACGCAATGGTGTAAATGCCATTGAGATGATACAAAATCATGATTATTTTAATCTCTATTACGGGGGTCAGCCTGATACATGGAATGCCAAGCCTCCCCTGATGATCTGGATGATAGTGGGTTCCTATAAAGTATTTGGTACCAATGAATTTGCACTGCGCTTTCCATCTGCATTGGCTATATTCTTGTCATTTATTGTACTTTTTGCAATTATACGACTCTATGGGAGTGAGTGGCTTGCCTTGTCTACCTGTATGATCCTTATGACGGTGAATGGCCTTATTGGCAGTCATGTGGGTAGAACCGGTGACTTTGATGGATTGTTTATTCTTTTTCTGCTGATCACAATCTATTTTGCCCTTAGATACATCGACTTTAAAAATGCAAATGCCATTATCATTTCTGCCATTTTCTTAGGTATGGCATTCTATACCAAAGGACTGGCTTCACTGATCATCTTACCCGGTTTGGTGTTGTATCTTATATTGACAAAGAAATTCATCAAAATACTCAGGGACTACCGATTCTGGATAGCTGCAGTAATATTTATCTCCTTCGTTTTAAGTTGGTTCCTATTGGTTAGTCTTTATGGACTGAAATTTGAGGGAAGCGTTTATGGTAGTGTGAATTCTTTTGAAACAATGTGGAAGTATGATGTGCTTCAACGGTTGACTGAGGGATTCGCAAACGGGCATGTCCGCAATTATGCCTTCTTTTTCAACTATCTGGATGCCCGGTTTAATCTGTGGAATTATGTATTTTACCTGGTCTTGGCAGGTGCATTTTTCAAGCTGATAAGAAAGGATTGGAACTTGCAGATTGAAGGCAAAAGTCTGCTGTTTCGACTGGCCTTATTTTCCTGCTGTTTATGGGCAACCATTGGTATCTTTCTTACATTTTCAGTGGAGACTCACAATTGGTACCTGGCACCCGCGCTGCCTTTCATCGCCATCACAACTGCACTTGGAATAAGCTATTTTGTGAGGTATTATCGCTTTGCCGGATTACTGTTGATTTGTTTGCTGCTTTTTACTTTTTCAAGGAAGGTGATAACCTTAAGCAGCCCGGGACATTATCCTGCAATGCTCTCAAATAATGAAAGGAATATACAAAGCTCCCAAAAGGTAGTATGCCTGAATATTGACAGACAGGATTACCTGTGCTATATGAAAATGCGCAATGGTCATGTTGAAACTCTGTTTAGTTCCATTGAACCTGCGTTGCTGGGCAACCGTCTTGACAAATTAAATGCTGAGGATAGTTTGAAAGGCGCTGTCATCCTTCTATTGAAAAAGGAAGATTATTCATCAGTCAAACTAACACAAAACGACCTGACAATTCTGGGGACGGATGATCAATATATCATCAGTCAGTGGAAAAAGAAGTGAAGAGCATTACCTGTTTCAGGATATCATGAATGGAACTATCTACAATAGGATACTGAATATAACGGTATAAACCGAATTTAGAGATTACATCTGGTATCAGATTGCTTCTTACTGTGATAATAAGGCATAAATCAGGAATCTGAAGAAGGCTCTCAATGCTTTCACTCCATGCTTCCCCATGAAGCTCAAATCGTCCTATTTCATCAATCATCACTACTTGTTTATCCCTAATATTATCAGTTGAAAGAATCCTTTTACCCCAATCAAGAGACATCTTGTTAATGAGAAATTTGCCATGCCGGCCTCCGGTGCTTTCCTGATCAGCAGTTGCTCCCGTCATATTAAGGGACCTGGAATCAGGCTGTTTTAATGGTAGACTCGACAGTCTCATAAATTCAACGGTTTCTCCTGTTTCAATGGAAGTTAGGTCATAGCCTATAGTTTGACCATCAAGTAAAATACGGGGAGCTAAAAAACCTATAGCAGAGATATTTTCCTTCTTAAGTTGAATGGCAAGGTTGGAAAGCAATGTTGTTTTTCCCTCGGCCACTTCACCTGAAAGGATAATAACAAAAGGTTGAACACCCATATTCAGCTCAGCATATCTTTTATCAGCCAGTGAAAATAGCAGCTTGACAACACCTGCGGGTTTAGTAAAGAATGTACGTGCATCAGGTAAGTGTGAAAATACACTGGGGAGGGTTTCAAAGGCGAGTTCCAGTGCTCCACTTATATTCCGGTAACTGCTGTTCTGAAGAAAGTTCCTGATACGTGGATTGTAAAGCTCAGTGCCGAGTGCTGAAAAGCCTATGATAACAACTGCAGCTCTTGCATTCATCTCCAATCCGGTCAATAATCCGGTAACCAGCGCATCTTTCTCTCCGCTGATATATGTTATTG
>JAEYXG010000047.1 GCA_023428585.1 Bacteroidota bacterium | reverse complement strand
GTATAACGCATTGCTGCTGGGGGATCTCCATCAATACTTCCGTTGTTTCCGTGCATTTCGATTAATACATTTCTAACTTTCCATTCTTGACTCATTCGAACCATGGCATCATATACAGATGAATCACCGTGTGGGTGATATTTACCAAGCACCTCCCCTACTATTCTCGCACTTTTCTTATATGATCGGTTGGCTAGAACACCCAACTCCTGCATTCCAAATAAAACACGGCGATGCACAGGTTTCAAACCATCCCTTACATCGGGTAATGCACGTGCTACAATCACCGACATCGAATAATCGATATAGGCCGATTTCATCTGATTCTCAATGTTTACTTTAATTATCTTCTCGCCATTGGCATTGTTTTCCATTTTTCAGTATGATTTAGTGAATTGAGCTCCTAAAAGGGGACACGAAGGTAAGGAATTTTACTTTAAGATAGGCAGAAATATTGTTATAAAAACGTAAATTTTGTCAGCTTTTCTTTAATTTTTATAGATACGGCATTGTATTTGTGCCACTATACAAAACTTTAGTATTTTTGATTGATTTCTATTCAGATTTACAAGCCTTTTCAACAACTATGTTTGTGAAATATTGTTTATTAATCAACCGTTAATATAGTAAGGTTTATAAGGAAGATAAAGAAATTTAGACATACAATAGATGGAAGCAAAGTTCTCACAACGAGTAAAAGACGTACTAACATATAGTCGCGAAGAATCACTTCGATTAGGCAATGATTACATTGGGGTTGAGCATCTCCTGCTCGGTATTATCCGCGAAGGGGAAGGTATGGCCATTCAAATATTGAATTTATTGTCGGTAAATATTACTGAAGTCAGAAAAACAATTGAAAAAGCAATTGGCGTGTCAATAAAACGCGACAAAATGGCAGACAATCTGCCATTGGTAAAACAAGCAGAAAGGGCCTTGAAACTCACTTACCTTGAGGCTAAGGTTTTCAATAGTGAGTTAATAGGTACTGAACATGTTTTATTGGCAATTTTAAAAGATGAAGACAACCTGGTATCACGTACATTAATGAAATTTGGTGTTGATTACGAAGCAGTAAGGGATGAGTTGAAGTCAATCATCAGTAATGATGAAAACATAAACTTTGATAGCCCCAAAGATGAACTGCCTGGTAGTTCGGCCGATGATGATCCCGATGAAGGAAGAGGTTATGGTTCTGCAGCCCGCCGTCCGTCTGATTCAAAATCAAAAACCCCTGTACTTGATAATTTTGGAAGAGACCTTACCAAAGCCGGTGAAGAAGGTAGACTTGATCCAATTGTAGGCCGTGAAAAGGAATTAGAGAGAATAGCCCAAATCTTATCACGTAGGAAAAAGAATAATCCTATTCTGATAGGTGAACCGGGGGTTGGTAAATCAGCAATAGCCGAAGGCCTTGCACTCAGAATTATTGCTCGCAAAGTATCAAGGGTATTGTTTAACAAGAGAATTTTCACCCTTGATCTCGCATCATTGGTTGCTGGAACCAAATATCGTGGACAGTTTGAAGAAAGAATGAAGGCAGTTCTGAATGAGCTGGAGAAAAATCGTGATATTATTCTTTTCATTGATGAAATCCATACTATTGTGGGTGCTGGCAATGCCTCGGGTTCACTGGATGCATCAAATATGTTCAAACCTGCTCTTGCCCGTGGTGAAATCCAATGCATTGGTGCTACCACGCTTGATGAGTACAGGCAGTATATTGAAAAGGACGGTGCACTTGAGCGTAGATTCCAAAAGATACTGGTGGATCCTACATCTACTGAGGAAACTGTTGAGATACTTAATAATATTAAGGAAAAGTATGAAGACCATCACTTGGTTCAATATACACCTGATGCAATTAAAGCCTGTGTTACTCTGACTAACCGTTATTTAACCGACAGATATCTGCCTGACAAAGCCATTGACGCATTGGATGAAGCAGGTGCCCGTGTACATATAACAAATATGCAGGTGCCTTCTGAAATTCTTGACCTTGAGAATAAAATTGAAGAGGTTAAGAAATTGAAAAATAAAGCAATTCATAGTCAAAAGTTTGAAGAAGCAGCAAAATACCGTGATAATGAGCGCAAGCTGCTCATAGAACTCGAAAATGCAAAGCGTCGTTGGGAGGAAGAATCCAAGATTCACCGTGTTCAGGTAAATGAAGATAATGTCGCCGAAGTGGTTGCCATGATGACAGGCGTACCTGTACAAAGAATTGCTCAAAATGAGAGTGAACGGCTCATTACCATGGAAGACGATTTGTCGGGCGCTGTTATTGGACAGGGCGATGCAATAAAGAAAGTGGTTAAAGCAATACGCCGTAACCGTGCAGGGCTCAAGGATCCCAACAAACCTATTGGAACTTTTATCTTCCTCGGTCCTACCGGTGTTGGGAAAACCCATCTTGCAAAAGTTCTTGCCAAATACCTGTTTGACTCTGAAGATGCCCTTGTGCGCATTGACATGAGTGAATATATGGAGAAGTTTGCTGTTTCACGACTCGTTGGGGCACCTCCGGGTTATGTAGGTTATGAAGAGGGTGGTCAACTGACTGAAAAAGTTAGGAGGAAGCCTTATTCCATTGTTTTATTGGATGAAATCGAAAAGGCTCATCCTGATATCTTCCATATACTTCTACAGGTTCTTGACGATGGTGTTCTAACTGATAGCCTCGGCCGAAAAGTAGACTTCAAGAATACTATAATTATTATGACATCCAATATCGGGTCACGTCAATTAAAGGATTTCGGACAGGGAGTGGGCTTTTCAACAAGTGCCAAACTTTCAAACAGCTCAACTTTTGCTTCGGGAGTAATTGAAAATGCGCTCAAGAGATCATTTGCTCCTGAATTCCTCAATCGTATTGATGATGTTATCATCTTTGATTCACTTGAAAGAGATGATATCCACAAAATCATTGATATTGAGATCAAGAGCCTATTCAGTCGTATTGCCGACATGGGCTACCAGATGTCAATTACCGAAGCAGCAAAAGACTTCATCGTTGAAAAGGGCTGGGATGCACAATTTGGCGCCCGACCTCTAAAACGCGCAATTCAGAAATACATTGAAGATGCATTGGCAGAAGAAATCATCAAGTCAAAAATTACCGAAGGCGATGTAATTCTGATTGATTATGAATCAAATAATCCTGAACTTAAAATCTCTATTACCAGTCATCTGGCAAGCGAAGAGATAGCACAGGGTAATTAATTTGACCAATACCTTTAGAAGCAGAGAGTGGAGTTGAACTTCACTCTCTTTTTTTTGACTTCACTCTCAATCAATTATTTCTGATTGTCAAGTTGAAAACCCACTGCCTCTTGACTATCTTCTGATTGAACATCTATTTGGCTCGACATAAACAATTAGCGCAACTCGCATCACACTATTCCTTTTGCTGATTGAACAGTTTATGGTTTATGCACAGCTCCTTAATTATTATGGATAAGCATTTTTAGACTTTAAATATCATTTGAAGCTGATTCTTTAATAAATAGACATTAATTAAGGATTCATTTTTTTCAAGTCCAGTACAGGTCGTGTACAAGTCGTGTTCAACTCCAGTAATTTCCATCATTTACAACAGTTGAACAACACTTGAACTGGAGTTACACTGGAGTTGATAAAAATAAAGCATTACTTTCTCCTAACCGGAATAAGTTAAGTAGTTGAAAAAATCCACATAAATTTAATGTGAATATTCTTGACAAGGACAGAATTAAGGTTGATGGAATACCTTTAAATTCTGAGTCCTTAAAGACCAATGAAATATGATTTTGTAGAATACCTTCGATAGCGGCATGATGAAGCTCTTAATCCAATTCATTGCAATAACAGTGCAATAACTGGTTTACTATGATGCAAGTGCCGTTATGAACTTGATTACGTTCAATTGTTTACTTATAGGATTATCGGTTTACAATTTCGCCGGCAAATTGTTTAAGATTCAGTCCATCAAAATCACCGGAGCTCATCATCAGCAGATTGGAGTTTTCGGCAACAATCTTTCGAAGGTATCCGGTCATTTCGTCGGCATTATTA
>JAEYXG010000371.1 GCA_023428585.1 Bacteroidota bacterium | reverse complement strand
CCTCCACACTGAATGGATACACATGATGCCACGTCCTTCCATCGTCAAGCAATGTTCTTTCCTGTTCAATGCGTAATGACTGTTCAAAGGGAAGTGTCAGAGGTTGGGCAGCAGCATACCCGGCAGCAATAATGAACAATATCAATAAATGGAATTTGGAATAGGCTCTCACAAACAGGTGTTTGGTTTAGTTAACATTGATAATAGGTCAATCTGCTTTCATAGCTTTTTCTTGAATCATGTATCAAGCTTCTGAAAAATCGAGTTATTACTTTTAAATTCCGGAACCATACTTTTCAGACTGGCAACCAACTGCATCTTGTCGCCTGACTCCATACCATGCATAATGCTTTCCATTGATTCCATAACATCAGCCAGGCGGTTATACCGAACTTTTGAAATGGAGATTTTCGGGTGATGGGTTGCCTGACCCTTCTCCATGTCATAGAGTAGTTCTTCATAAAGCTTTTCACCCGGACGAAGCCCGGTATAGACTATTTTTATATCTTTTTCAGGCTCCAATCCGCTGAGTCGTATCATATTATAGGCAAGGTCGGCTATTTTCACGGGTTTACCCATATCAAAGAGTAAAATTTCGCCTCCTTTACCAAGGGCACCGGCCTCCAGCACCAACTGACAAGCCTCGGGAATGGTCATGAAGTACCGTGTAATATCCGGATGTGTTACTGTTACCGGCCCTCCTGAAGCAATTTGCTTTTCAAATACCGGAATAACGGAGCCGTTGCTGCCAAGCACATTGCCAAAACGTGTGGTAATGAAACGTGTATTGTTTGACTTCTCATGGTTTAGGCTCTGAATATATATCTCGGCAGCACGCTTGGTAGCCCCCATTACATTGGTGGGATTCACGGCCTTATCAGTTGATACCATGACAAATCGTTCAGTCTTGAATTGTGATGCAAGGTCTGCCACCGTCTTTGTTCCAAAGATATTTACCCTAACTGCTTCAATGGGATTGCTCTCCATTATCGGCACATGCTTATAGGCTGCAGCGTGGTATATAACTTCCGGATTGTATGCTTCAAACACGCGTTGCATAAGCATCTGGTTGCCCACATTGGCAATTACGAATTCAAACTTAGGCATGAATTCCGGAAATTTCTCACGCAATTCCATCTCCAGCTCAAAAAGTGGAGTTTCCGCCTGGTCAAGAATAATCAGCCTACTAACCTCCAGTTGGCAGAGTTGTCGTACCAGCTCGCTTCCTATACTACCGGCAGCACCGGTCACCATCACCCTCTTGCCGTGAAGCTGTTCACGCATATTCTTATCACTCAAGTGTATTTCCGACCGTTGCAACAAATCGCCAATCTTAACCCGGCTGATTTGTTTAACTGACAGCTTTCCATCAATCCAATTGTTTACCGGTGGAATCTCCTTTACCTGGAGGTGTGTCCGTAAAAGCAAATCTTCAATTAGTTCACGCCTTTTCTCCAAGCCAATGTTTTGAATGGCAAATATCACTTCATTTATATCCCGTTCTTTAAGAAATTTGGGATTCAGAACACCTGATGAATAAACATATATGCCTTCTATTGTTTTACCTATCTTGCCCGGGTTGTTGTCAATAAAGCCAACCACCTTAACCCGTCTATCGTGATCGCTGTGCAAAACATTCTTTGTGATGATACCTGCCGCACCGGCACCATAAATAAGCACTTTCTGCGCCTTTCCATTGGTACTCAACCAATAATATACAAGCCTAATGGCAAATCGCGTAAATATAAGCAATACAAGCCCCAGTGTAAAAAATATGATCAGAATGGAATAAGGCACATGTGAAAGCAAGGGATGGTCAATGTAATGATCCGCAGCATTTTGCAAAAGCAGCACACTAGTAATAATAAGTATTGCCTTTAGTATCTGAATTACATCTTTTACACCGGTATGCCTTATTATGCCCTTATATAGACCTGTAACAAGAAAGGCTATCACTGAGGAAACAATTACCAATACCAGTTGAAGCTCCATGTCACGATGAGCACCGCCCGATACCTGAAAATTGTATCGCAGTGTATAAGCTGCAAGATACGAGAAGACAATAATAAACAAGTCCTTCAGCAATACCAGCCATCCCGGAAGAAACCGATCAGCATGACTTATTAAAAACTCACGTATGTATTTACTGTAATTCCGAAACACTTCCGTTAGAATTATTATTGAAGAGGGCAAATTTATATAAAATAAAACTAACGGGAATAAATTTATTCGCTAAAGATTTTGATCATTTCTGTAAACTAAATACTAACAGCGTGTTGGCGGGAAGCAGCAACATCAAGTTTCTCATATACCGAGTTATTGCTCTTGTATTCAGGCAGAAGCGACTTTAACTGTGATATTAGTCGCATTTGTTCAGCTATAATGTCGTTGTTGTCAGAATAGCTGAAATGATGACTACCGTATGTTTTATATCCATTATGTAAAGAATATTCCTTTGAATTGCCGGTAATAGTGAGGTTATGAATGCCGGTATTGATGATCTCCTCCATTATTTCAATATGTTCCATCACCACTTCATAGGGTGCGGGGTGTCCGTCGGCGATGAATATCTTGTCGTTGTATGATTTCAAACTTTTCTCATGGTTGTTTAGCAGCTCTTCGTATAGTTTTTCGCCGGGACGCAAGCCTGAATATACTATCTTGATATCCTTGCCCGGCACAAGACCGCTCAATCGGATCATATTGTAAGCAAGGTCGGCAATCTTAACCGGTTTACCCATATCAAACATCAATATTTCACCCCCTTTACCCAGGGCACCTGCCTCCAATACCAGTTGACAGGCTTCAGGAATGGTCATAAAGAAGCGCGTGATATCAGGATGTGTAACAGTAACCGGGCCGCCATTGGCAATTTGTTTCTCAAACAAGGGAATCACTGACCCGTTGCTTCCAAGCACATTCCCAAAACGGGTAGTAATGAACTCAGTAACCGGAATTTTAGATTTCATGCTGTGTTTAAGATGCCTGATATTGGGGAATTCATCATCATTGGCGGCAAAGTCAAGTGACAACTCTTCCTGCAGTCGATTATTGAGGCTTTGTATGTACAATTCAGCAGCGCGCTTGGTGGCTCCCATAACATTTGTAGGGTTCACAGCCTTATCGGTTGATATCATAACGAACCGCTCAGTATGATACTCAGCAGCCAGGTCGGCCAGGTTTTTTGTACCCAATATATTTACTCTTACAGCTTCAAAGGGATTGCGTTCCATCATTGGCACGTGCTTATATGCAGCAGCATGGTAAATGATCTGTGGGCGATATTCCTCAAAGACTCTGGTCATGCGCTCGTGGTCAGCAACATTGCCAATGATAAATTCCACCCTTGATGTTCCCGATTCCTCTTTGGTGCAGACTTCCGAAACCTGTTTAAGCATCTCATTTTCTAGATTAAACATAGGTGTCTCACCCTGATCCAATAAAACAAGCATGGCAGGCTTGAACTTACAGAGCTGCCTCGACAATTCACTACCGATACTTCCTGCAGCGCCGGTAACCATTACGCGTTTTCCTTCCACCTGTTTGCGAACATGCTCATTATCAAGGTGTATTTCGCTACGCATCAGCAAGTCGCTCAGCTTGATAGGGTTAATCTGTTTTACCGAGAGTTCTCCATTGATCCATGATGTTACTGGTGGAACTTCCTTTACAGTTAATTGTGTTTTGAGCAGTATATCTTCAAGGAGCTCACGTTTATGCGCCCTATCAATTTTTTGTATGGAGAAGATGATTTCGGTAATGCCATGCTTGCCAAGAAAATCGGGATTCAACACTCCTGCAGAGTATACATATACTCCTTCAATGCTCTTACCGATCTTTCCGGGATTATTATCAACAAATCCCACTACCTTGGTAGGACGGCTCTGATCCTGCAGCAATACGTTCTTGGTTATGAGACCGGCTGATCCGGCTCCATAAATAAGTACTCTGTTCATGTTTCCACCTGCATTGAGCCAGTAAAAAAACAACCTGACGGCATTTCGGGTAAAGAGTATGAAAACTGCTGTGAGCAAAGCGAATATGATGATGACCGAATAGGGAATATGCCAAATCAAGGGATTAAAATAAAAGTATCCTCCTATATTGTATAACAGCATGAATGCCACAATGACCAACACTGCCTTTATTATCTGCAGGGCATCATTGATACCGGTATGACGTATAATGCCTTTATGTATTCCGAACCAAACGAATATTATTGTTGAAGCAATACCTACCGGTAGCATCTGGAGATACATTGCATATACCATGGTTTCACTCAACTGGAAATTGTAACGCAAAGTATAGGCTGAACTGAATGCGAACAGCGTGATGAACAGATCCTTGAAAAGCACTACCCAGCTGGGCAGGTAGTTGTGTGAACGGCTAAGGAAGAAATACTTGATTCGCTCCATAGTATATCTTCTTTATTTATTCTTTATTGTTCTCCTGAATCTTCACTTCCTCCTTCACCGGAAGCAACTTAATGAGCAATGCCCTGATATTCTTGAACCGGTCAAGGCGTTGTATTATATCCTGCCGTTCAACCGGTAAGTCAAAGGTGCCGTTTTCCACATAATACTCAAGCAGCGCCCTCACATACTGGCACTCCTTAGTGCTATAAAACCTGTTGAGCGCTTCATCCAGATCTTCTGACCGATGGTCAAAATCTATCTTCTTGCATTTTTTGCCATGCTCATCCGTGAAAAGATCGAGCATTATCTGTGCCTGCACCAATGGATCAGCCAGATGCTGCACTTGTATGTAATAGGCATTTATTTTCTCTATCATAGAATAACCGTAAGCATTTTTTTTGCAGCCCCCCTGCATATTAATTTGGTTAAAATTATACTTACCGGTGTCTGTAAATTTAACTCGGTTTTTTCAAATTGATACTTACGATTGATAACTCAAACCGTACGCTGGATAACTCAAACCGTACGTTTGTCCTGACCCCCCCTTTTTTGTCGTCTTTTTCTTACCTGTTTTTAACCAAAATGTTTTGTATCTTTGTGGTCCGGGATAATGCTTTTTCTTGTTAAACTAATATTTCTTTTTTACTCATTATAACTCATTAAATCTTTTTATAATCTACAACATTTAATGCAGGCACCTTGTGCCCAAACTAATCTTGTAACGTAATTCATAAACTAAATTTCCATATTATCATGAAACATTTCTTTACCATTATGCTTGTAACGGCAGCTTTCTTCGTACAAGCGCAATTCGTTACCCCTGGCACGGGGGTAAGATGGGACCTCGACAGCCTGGTCAATAATTCAGCCGGCGTGGTATTTGTCAATGGTGATCACTATGAGATCAACGGCAATATTACCCTAACGGCAGGAGATACGCTGGAGATTCTTCAGAACAGCACAATCGTGCTTCACGATCTGTCGTATATCTATTCCTACGGCAAGTTGACCATTGATCCTCCACAACAGGTTCTGTTTACGGCACTTGATTCACTTTCAACCAGCAAATGGAGAGGATTCCGCTTCTATGAAGGCCACGAGACCTTTATCCGCAATGCTGTTATTGAGTATGGAGGGGGGTTGAAATTCAACAGTGGAGGAACTATCTATGTTGAAGGCAGCACCTTCCGTCACAATTATTACAAATCAGGCACCACCTCCGGTTCGATGGCTTCGGCTGCCGTTCTCGACATCATTGGCCCTGCTGAGGTTGTCAACTGTAGCTTCATTTCAAACCAGCGCGGCGCCATCGCCTCCGGTTCCAACGTCTCCAGTCCAATCATTTTCCGTAATAACTACCTCTTCGGCAATACTACCGAGAACTCAAACCGGCCCCAAATCAACCTGGGCCCTTCCGGTGAGGGTGGCACTTCCTATATAATAGGCAATACGGTTATAGGCAATGGCTTTACCAACTCAGGGGGTATCGCCTATTCTTCACTGTTGAGCGTTCCGGGTGATGTGGTTATTGATTCCAATGTTGTGATCAGCAACCGCTATGGTATTACTGTAACCGGAAGCGGCATGAATGCATGGATTCGTTATAACACCTTAACTGACAACAATATCCAGGGCAATCCCGACCTCGGCGGTTCTGGCATCAACTTCACAGCCTCCTCTTCATCGGCTTACCAGCACGCTACTGTTACAGGCAACAATATCTCTGGCCATCTCTGGGGTATTACCATCATTGGTTACCCGGTAATAAACATGGGTAACAATGATCCTGGCAACTACAACCCCGGACTTAATATCTTTGCCGATAACGGCAACAACGGCATCCTTTATGATCTCTATAACAATGGTCCATTGGAGCAATATGCCATGGGCAACTTCTGGAATGTCGCTGTTCAGGATGCTGCTTCCATTGAACAGGTTATAGTGCACCAGCCCGATATTTCAACACTCGGTGTGGTAAATTATATGCCTGCATCACAAACCGTGACTTTCACGGTAACTGATATGCTCTCCAATCCATTATCAAACGTAACCATCCAGATTGAAGGCATGGATACTCCCCTGGTAACGGATGCCGAGGGTGTTGCCTCCATAATGATGATGCAGGGTGAGTGGGACTTTGAAGCTTCACTTGAAGGCTATTCAAGCACTTCCTCCACTTTCAACCTCGCCGGTACACCCCTTACCGTTCCTGTTATTCTTTATGATGCCGTTTACACCCTGACGTTCAATGTTACCGATGGCACCTTGCCAATAGCCGGTGCATCCATCAATGTGGGCGGTTTCGAAATCACAACCAATGCAGCAGGTGTTGCCACAATTGGTATCTTACCCGGAACTTATGATTACACCGTGACCAAGGAAGGTTATGAACCTGCTTCAGGAACCGTAACGGTTGTTGATGCTCCTGTAACCGAAGAGGTGGTAATGACAGCCATTATTCCTGTTTTTGAATACACTGTAACTTTCATGGTCACAAGTGACGACCAGCCCATAGAAGGAGCAACCATAGCCATTGCCGACACCACCCTCCTTACTGATGCCGCAGGCATGGCCACCATTGATCTGGAAGATGGCGAATACCCATATTCAGTAACTGCTGAATTCAACGACACTGTTGTTGGAACTGCCACTGTCAATGGCGCCGACATTGAAATACAGGTTGGATTGGTAACAGGCATCAGCCCCATTGAAGCATCAGCTTTCCGTATCTATCCAAATCCGGCTTCATCCTATATTAACCTTATGGGAACGGGAATCGAGAAGATTGAATTCATGACCCTTCAGGGAAACCTTATAAAATCAGTGGTTAATCCCGCTTCGCATATCTCGGTTGATGATATGCCAACCGGCTACTACCTGGTTAAGATTTATACGGCAAACCAAACCTTTGGCACACGCCTTATAATAAAATAGCACTTAAAGCAGGGCAATCGCATCAGTGATGCATTGCACTGCCTATAAGGATCAACAATGCATTGATCAAAAAAGGGGCCTATGGGCTCCTTTTTTTATTTACTTTTGTTACCTGTAATAAATACACCATTATGCTGAATTATAAATCCATCCTTATAACCGGTGGTACCGGCTCATTTGGCAAGAAATTCGTTGAAACCATCCTAAAACGCTATCCTGATGTAAAACGGCTTGTGATCTTTTCCAGGGATGAACTCAAGCAGTTTGAGATGGCACAGCTATATCCGCATCACAAATATCCGCAGGTAAGGTTTTTCATAGGTGATGTGCGCGATAATGCAAGGCTCCGCCGGGCAATGGAAGGAATAGATGTTATAATCCATGCTGCAGCACTGAAACAGGTACCCGCAGCCGAATATAATCCCGATGAATTTATCAAGACCAATATCGGCGGGGCTCAAAATGTGATTGATGCAGCACTTACTTCCAATGTGCGGGTTGTTGTAGCTCTTTCCACTGATAAGGCTGCCGCTCCAATCAATCTGTATGGGGCCACCAAGCTGGTATCCGACAAGTTGTTCATTGCCGCCAATAATATCAAGGGCTCCCGTGATCTCCGCTTCTCTGTTGTAAGGTACGGAAATGTGATGGGCTCCCGTGGTTCTGTCATTCCATTCTTTATGAAACTGGCCCGTCAGGGTGGGCCTCTGCCCATTACCCATCGTGAAATGACTCGTTTCAATATATCTCTTGAGGATGGAGTGGAAATGGTGCTCTGGGCAATTGAACACGCTATCGGGGGTGAACTTTTTGTCCCTAAAATCCCATCCTATAAAATCGAAACGGTGGCAAGGGCCATTGCCCCCAATGCCGAACTCACCGATATTGGCATCCGCGCAGGCGAAAAGCTACATGAGGAAATGATCACCGAAAGCGATTCGTATAACACTGTTGAGTTTGACAAGTATTATGCCATCCTGCCTACTGATGCCAATAAGGAGAAATACCTGAACCACTTCAATGCCAAACCGGTACCCGTGGGCTTCAAATACAACTCGGGAACCAACACTCAATGGGTTGATGTTGCTGAGATGCAGGCACTGATAAAAGAATTCGTGGATCCCGACTTTAAACCTATAGTCTGATGCAGAAGCCCATTCCTTACGGTCGTCAGCATATCACTGACGACGACATCCGGGCTGTAGTTGAAACGCTGCAATCCGACTACCTAACCCAAGGTCCCAGAATTAAAGAATTTGAGGAGAACTTTGCCCGCTATATTGGCTGCAAATATGCGGTGGCCGTCTCCAACGGTACCGCTGCCCTGCATATCAGCGCCCTGGCAATGAATGTAAAACCGGGTGATAAGGTAATCACCACACCCATCACTTTTGTGGCCTCCGCCAATTGTGTCAGGTTTTGTGGTGGTGAGGTCGTCTTCGCCGATATAGATCCCGAAACATATCTGCTTGACATCAATGCTGTCAGGAAATTACTGGAAGCTTCACCCAAGGGGACCTATAAAGGTATTATACCGGTTGATTTTGCCGGCAATGCCGTGAACCTGGAAGCTTTCCGCTCTCTAGCCGATGAATATGGCCTATGGATTATTGAAGATGCCTGCCATGCTCCCGGTGGATTTTTTACCGATTCTCAAGGCCAAAAGCACCTTTGCGGTAATGGAGACTATGCCGAACTTGCCATCTTCTCCTTCCATCCAGTCAAACATATTGCCTGTGGCGAGGGCGGAATGGTCACCACCAACAATCTGGAGCTTTACAAAGAGCTTAACCGGCTTCGTTCGCATGGCATTACCAAAGGCGATGACATGTACACCAATAGCCTGGAATTTGCTGAAGGCATTGAACAGCAGCTTTCACGAACCGTTGCAGAGTCCGGCAACCGGGAACCGGAAGCCGGGTACAGTAATAGGGTAACTGATTACCCTGCCTGGTATATGGAAATGCAGCAGCTTGGCTTCAACTACCGCATCACTGATTTCCAGGCAGCCTTGGGCAGCAGTCAGCTCCAACGGGCCGATGAAGGCCTGGCCAAAAGAAGAGCCATTGCAGCTGTTTATAATCAGGCCTTTATGAATAAACCGTATATCATTGGTCAGTCGGGCGTTGTTGACGGCCATGCCTACCACCTGTATGTGGTTGAAACATCAAACCGTCTGGGCTTATTCAAATATCTGCGTGAGAACCACATCCTTGCTCAGATACATTATATCCCGGCACACCTGATGCCCTATTACCGCCAATTTGGGTGGAAGGAGGGCGACCTGCCATTTGCCGAGAAGTATTACAGGCATTGCATCAGCCTCCCTATGTACCCCACGCTCACTGCCGATCAGCAACAGTACGTTATTGATACCATTGATCAGTTCTATCATAAAAATATTTAAAGAATCGCATGCTCCTATGAACTCATTGCCACAAAGTAATTCTCTGATACGAAAAGTAGGACTTGGCACTGTGCAGTTCGGACTGGCTTATGGAATCAGCAATCGTGAAGGAATCACCCCTCCCGAGGAGGTTACCCGATTGCTGCAATTTGCACATACTGCGGGTATTGACCTGCTCGATACGGCCTATGGCTATGGCAAGAGTGAAGAGGTGCTGGGCAATGCCGGTGTGAACAACTTCAAGGTGGTGTCAAAGTTCTTGCCCCCTGATGGTAATCTAACCATTGAAGCTCAGGTCAGTCAGTCGCTGAAACGCCTGAACGTGAACAGCCTTTATGGATTACTTGCCCATCGGCCCCTCAGTATAATTAGTCATCCTGCCTCTTGGGATACGCTTATGAAATTGAAGCATGACAAGATTATTCAAAAGACTGGTTTCTCATTCAACACCACTGAAGAGGCTGATGCCGTGCTTGATACCGGCTATTTGCCTGATCTGGTACAGGTACCCTTCAATTACTTCGACCACCGCTTTGTTGCCCGTCTCTCCGCATTGCGATCAGCGGGATGCGAAATACATACGCGATCTCCTTTCCTGCGGGGGCTCTTTTTTACGGATCCTTCAAAACTGCCCTCTTTTTTCAATGCAGTAAAACCCATGATTATTCATCTTCAATCCTTTGGAGATGCCTTGCCGGCAATGCTGCTTCATTATTGCCTGCAACAACCTTTTATTGATAAGGTTATCTTTGGTGTGAATACCCTCAATCAGCTGGTCAATAATTTAAAAATGCCTGAATCAGCCGGTTACCTGCCTCCTTTGAATCAGCAAATCAGTGATGAAATATTAACCCCATCTACCTGGCCATCATGAACATGAATAAACTATTCGATTTACAGGGCAAAGTCGCCATCGTTACCGGAGGATACGGACATCTTGGCAGCGGCATGGTCCGGGCCCTCCTTGCCAGCAATGCTACAGTCATAGTCGCAGGCAGATCGGTCAACCGGTACATTGCCACATTCACAGCAGAAGAACGTGAATCATTGCATTTCAGGGAAATTGATGTAACTGATTCCGAGAGCATCAAACGATTCTTCACCGATATCCTTGCTCATTTCGCTGCCGTTGACATCCTTGTAAACAATGCCCATGCCTCCCGCGGAAACTCCCAGGAGAATATGGCTGATGACGACTGGAGCTATACACTCGAGGGGGTGGTAGGCTCAGTGCACAAGATGACCAAAGCGGTAATCCCCTTTATGAAGAAACAGAAATCGGGCAAAATCATCAACATATCATCCATGTATGGCATCGTTAGTCCTGATTTCAAGGCACTCTACCACGGCGACGACTGTGAGAAATACACCAACCCGCCGCATTATGGTGCCGCCAAGGCCGCCATGAATCAGCTTACCCGCTATTTCGCCGTATTGCTGGGGCCTCATAACATCCAGGTCAATGCCATTGCACCGGGACCTTTCCCTAATCCCTAGGTGCAGAAGGAGAATCCGGCCTTCATTGAAAAACTGTCAGGCAAG
>JAEYXG010000348.1 GCA_023428585.1 Bacteroidota bacterium | reverse complement strand
GGGAAATTATGTGTTTCAGCTTTCAGCGAAATTACCGAATCAATATCCCTCACTTCAAAGTAATCAGGTTTATCCTGTGTTAATGGAGCAAACTGTTCAATACTCGGACCATTTATAAAAGCCACATTATCCTTGTAGGCAGAAACTATCTGGTTGGGATTCTCCTTGGATGTTTTGCGAATCATGGAGAACAGCGTTTCAGGCTTCTCCTCGCCATCGATAATAAAAGTACCGTTGAATATTTTATGACGGCAATGCTCAGAGTTCACCTGTGAGAAACCAAACACTTCACTGTCGGTTAGTTTACGGCCTAGTTTATTGCTAAGCTGCTCCAGATATTCAATTTCATCTGTGGAGAGTGCCAATCCCTCCTGCTTGTTATATTCAGGCAGATCATCAATATAAAGTAAGGTTGCCGGCTTTTTGTCTATAGTGAATAGTTCCTGATCCAGGGTGCGGTAAACAGCCTGGAGCATAGGATCATGATGCGCCTTCTTTTCATTTGATGCATAGAATTCTTCCATCCTTTTAATACCCGCGATACCCATATTCTGAGTCATTTCCACTGCATTGGTACTCCACGGAGTGATCATTTCACGACGTGGGCCAACAAAAAAGCCCGATAATGACCGGGCTTCCATATATTCTGCTCCACCCAGAAGCCATTCCAGTTTACTGATGTCGCTTAAAGTAAGCAGTGCCTGACTCTCTAAAGCATAAATGCACTTCCCTTTGAAAAAATGGATCATGAGGTCTCTTTTTTTTCTGTTTCCATTTGCAAAATTACGAAATTAGCATCGATTTTTCGATATTTGTAGTGAAACTTAAACCAAAACCTTATGAATAAAAAGTACAGATTCAATGAAGACTGGTCATCCGTGATTGTAGGACTGATCATAATAATTGCCATCCTTGCTACTTCTTTCTTTCCTGAGTTGCCTAAGTTTGGTCCAAAAGCAGGGTGGACAGGCTGGACGGTTCTGAGTACCGAGGTATTTACTACCGGAAACACCGTCAGAGTTATTATGACCTTTCTGTATTTTTTCTTCTTTGCTATTATGGGCTCATGGCTGATGGGGAGAAGAGGCAAAGAATTACTACCCGCATTCCCTGTTATCTTCGTCCTTTCAATGATTGCTCAATTCATCGCCAGCAGCGGTTCCATGAAAAACCTGGGACTGGAGACAGTAATATTCTCCCTGCTTATTGGATTATTCATAAGTAATGTAGTGGGCACACCCAAATGGTTGAAAGAGGGTATTCAAAGCGAGTTTTACATCAAGATAGGTCTGGTAATGCTGGGAGCAACCATTCTCTTCAGCGAAATCATGAAAGCCGGTCTTTTTGGTGTAATTCAGGCCATTGTAGTAGTGATGGGTGTTTGGTATTTTGCCTTCTGGATAGGTAAAAAGTTTAAGATAGACTCTGAACTTGGCATAATGATGGCCAGTGCCGTAAGTATTTGCGGTGTATCGGCTGCCATTGCTACTGCCGGGGCTATAAAGGGTGATTCAAAGAAATTGAGCTATGTAATATCCCTGGTACTTATTGTAGCCATTCCCATGATGATCTTCATGCCACTGCTGGCTAAATGGATGGGACTGGCAGATGAAGTAACCGGAGCATGGCTTGGAGGCACCATCGATACTACCGGTGCTGTTGTTGCCGGTGGTACTATAGCCGGTGATATTGCCTTAAAATTCAGCACCATTATCAAGTTCTCACAGAATGTACTGTTAGGAGTTGCCGCATTTCTGATCTCCATCTACTGGTCATACAGGGGTACCAATATTGACAAATCTCAGAAGCCATCCTTACGGCTTATCTGGGATCGCTTTCCGAAGTTCGTATTAGGATTCATAATCACATCACTGATCTTCTCATTCCTTATCGATTCTGAAACAGCAGTAACGGCAGGCAAAACAATCAAAAGCTACCAATCCCTATGGTTCAACCTTGCTTTTGTATGTATCGGACTGGAAACCCGCTTCAAAGACCTGATAACCCTTGACCGCGGTCGCCCAGCTTATGTATTCCTCATTGCACAGGCATTCAACATTGTGCTCACCCTATGTGTAGCATACGTGCTGTTTGGACTACTTTGGAAGTAAACTGAACATTAACATGATCATACAATTCCCCGGGATGAAGCACTTCACCCGGGGATTTTTGCAGTTGCTATTTTCAACTAATTAAAGTTTATTTCTAGCAATTCACTTGCTTTTGTTTCTATAATGCACTAAAAATGATGCATTATAGAAATAGAAATTGCAGATTGACTTATAACTTGACATATGCCATGTCCTCTATTTTCTTAGTGTATTTATCACAATTTTTATCCTGATTTTTCTCTAATATCATTCGTTTTTTATTTGTTTTTTTTACCTTTGTTTGTGTAAACGAAACCTTATTTAATTTATTCATGAGACAGTAACATTATGGAGCTGATGAAAAGGAAAACCCTTTGGGAATAGTGTACATATTCTGTACATATCCTGTACATATTCTGTACATGTCTGTACATAGGTTGTATTCAATATGATCAAAGTTTGATTACAAAATGATCACTAATTATAACCCCTATATGCCCTCATCCTTTACTCTTAACCAAAGTAATCCATCTATCATCTGACAGATACTAATCCTTAAATACTTATCGATATTCTATTTTATTTAACTATAATCAACTAATAAACAATCGCTTAAATCAATCAATCATGGCTAAAGTAAAATCAAATGGCTTCTTGTATGGGCTTCTTGGTAACTTGGTTCTTTCCAGTTGGAAAGGAAGACAAATCTTTAGAATCAGACCCCGCAAATCAAGCAAAAAGCAAACCGTCGCTCAGAAAAAGCAGAGAGCAACGGTTAAACTCGTAAGTAAGTTCTGTAAGGATAATCAGGACATTCTTCGTATCGGCTACCAGGATACCAAAGTGGCATCCTATCCCCTGAATGAAGCCAGGAAATATCATTTTAAAAATATTGTTACCGGTAATTATCCTAAACTGCAAATAGATTATTCAAAGGTCAAACTCTCCAGGGGATTGATTTCTCCTCCGATGGATTATACCTGCACTGTTTCAGGGAGTAAGCTTGCCATTACCTGGAATCCTGCCGGTAACAAATTCCCTGCCCAACCGGGCGATGAAATGATTGTTTCACTGTACTACCCCGATATACCGGAGAAAAAGGAGCATTCCTGTGTTTATAATGAACATCAGCTTAGAAAGTCAGGTTCGGCATCTTTTACCTTACCTTTAAACCTGGGAAATCATTTTCATGCATGGATGTTTTTCAGCAATCCTTTCAGGCATCCATACGAAAGTCAGGAAAAGATTTCTGATTCTGTCTATCTTGGAGAGTTCCATATGCAATAGTCAACCTTCCATTCGTTATTCACCATGTTTATGGTTCATTGTGTAATGGGTCATTCAAGGCATTAGCCTGCCAACTTCAATTCATACACCGACCAAAGAATCAACTACGCGCCATGGTTTTGCATGCTATTATATGGGCTCTCTTGATCGTTCCCCATTAACAGTATGTTTCGAAACCATGGTAATGCTGCCCTAATTTCAGGTTTTAGCATCAATTTCCGATCCTTTCTTATTAATTTTCAGTATTATATATATTGAATCCTAATTAGTAGTACCTTTGCGCGCAATTTAAAATAATATATGACCACATTTAATGAACTAGGCTTAAACCACTTGTTAGTACAGGCGGTTGAAGCTCTCGGCTTCAAGGAGCCGATGCCTGTACAGGCAGAAGTGATTCCTACCTTAATTTCACAACCCGTTGATTTAGTTGGATTAGCTCAGACCGGAACAGGAAAAACAGCAGCATTCGGGCTGCCGGTATTGCATCATATCGATGCCAATCTTCGTAAAACACAGGCCCTTGTGCTTTGTCCTACAAGGGAATTATGTTTACAGATCTCAAGGGATCTGAGCAGTTTCGCTGAGTTTATTCCTTCCATCAGGATCACTGCCGTTTATGGTGGTGCCAGCATTGAAACTCAAATACGCCAGTTGAATGAAGGTCCACAGATTATTGTGGCTACCCCTGGTCGTTTAAACGACATGATTCGCCGCAAGAAAGTAGATTTCAGCTCAGTAAAATGGGTTGTTCTTGACGAGGCCGATGAAATGCTTGACATGGGTTTCCAGGAAGAGGTTGACACCATCCTTGAAACTACCCCTGAAGAGAAGTATACGCTGCTCTTTTCAGCAACCATGCCTGCGCAGGTTGAGCGTATCCTCACAAAATACATGACCAAGCCGGTTGTTAAAACCGTTGGTAAAAGAAATTCAGGCACGGCTAATGTAAAGCATATGTACTATCTGGTACATGCCCGCGACCGTTACCCGGCTCTCAAGAGGATAGCTGATTTTAATCCCGATATCTATGCCATCATATTCTGCCGTACAAGAATTGAAACCCAGGAGGTTGCTGATTCCTTGATACGCGACGGGTATAATGCAGATTCGCTGCATGGCGACTTGTCGCAGGCACAGCGTGATCATGTAATGAACAGGTTCCGCAACAGGGCACTGCAGATGCTGGTTGCCACGGATGTTGCTGCACGTGGTTTGGATGTCAATGACCTGACTCATGTTATCAATTATAACCTGCCTGACGATTCAGAGGTATATATACACCGAAGTGGTCGTACCGGTCGTGCCGATAAGCTTGGCATCAGTGTTTCAATCATCAACCTGAAGGAGAAATTCAAAATCCGCCAGATTGAAAAGATGATTGGACGTGAATTTGCTCAGGCTAAGATCCCTACAGGTGTACAGGTTTGTGAGAAACAGCTTTTCCACTATACTGATCGTATGGAGAATGTTGATATTGACAAGGAGATTGAATCTTTTCTGCCTGTTATCAACCGAAAACTGGAAAGCATGGAACGGGAAGAACTTATCAAGCGATTTGTTTCTCTTGAGTTCAACCGTTTTCTGGAATACTACAGGAATGCCAAGGATCTGAATGTTGTTGAGGAGGAACGAAAGTCGACCCGTGAGAACGACACCCGCGACAGAGGCCGTGACGGCAAGCGTGATAGTGGACGTGAGAGAAGCCACAGTCGTGAAGGACGTGGTGATGACCGTGACCTTACACGCATGTTTGTGAGCGTTGGTCGTAAGGATAGGATATTGCCTCAGCAGATAATAGGCCTCATCAATGAGGTTACCCGTACCCGTGAAATCAGGGTTGGCAGGATAGATATTATGGATAGCTATTCCTTTGTTGACATTGATTCAAAGGCCGTGTCGAAGGTATTGAAAGCTTTCAATGATTCAAGAAGTAATCCTGATGGCGTTCGTATTGAAGTGGCATCTGAAAGGGATGGCGGTTCATCAACTTCATATAAAAAGAGATCATCAGGTTATGGTGATAGATCCGACAGGGCAGAAAGATCAGAACGATCAGAGAAGTCTGATAGGAAGAAAAAACCTTTTAACGATCAACCATCTTTTGAATCGCCGTGGAACAGAGCCCCGAAGAGCAATAGGTCAGGCAGAGGTGATTCACGTAGGAGTGATTCCCGCCGGAGCGATTCCCGCCGGAGTAAAAACCGGTAGGGACGGGTCGTGACCCGTCCGTAATTATTGGAATACGCCCGTAGGGACAGGGCGTGACCTGTCCGTAATTATTGGAACACGCCCGTAGGGACGGGTCGTGACCCGTACGTAATTATTGGAATACGCCCGTAGGGACAGGTCGTGACCCGTCCGTAATCTGGATGTTCAATAAATGTTGCTGGGATTTGACAAACAACCCCATAATATTCGATAAAAAGAAAAAGGCTCATTTTCATGAGCCTTTTTCTTTGAAAACAGGGATATATTAAATGCAATTTATTTTGCCATATTCATTACCTGTGCTTCAGTGGACGACCTGGTTTCTGACAGATAGCGTTCAGCCTCGATGGCAGCCATGCAGCCTGTACCGGCAGCAGTAATTGCCTGACGAAACACATGATCCTGTACATCACCGGCTGCAAAAACACCCGGGATATTTGTTTGTGTTGTTCCCGGAATGGTATTGATATAACCATTCTCATTCAGGTCAATTTGCCCTTGGAATATCTGTGTATTAGGGGCATGACCGATGGCAACAAAGAAACCTTGTACTTCAATCTCACTGGTTTCACCGGTTTTGGTATTTTCAATCAACACACCGGTAACTACCTTACCGTCTCCCAGTATTTCCTGAGGTTTATGATTCCATAGTATTTCAATATTTGGGGTACTCATCACCCTGTGCTGCATAGCTTTACTTGCCCTAAGTTCATCACGGCGTACAATCATGTAGACCTTACGGGTCATCTTTGAGAGGTAGATTGCCTCTTCGGCAGCAGTATCACCTCCTCCAACTATGGCTACATCCTGACCACGATAGAAGAAACCGTCGCAGGTAGCACAAGCGGAAACGCCATGACCAATATATCTT
>JAEYXG010000300.1 GCA_023428585.1 Bacteroidota bacterium | reverse complement strand
CAATTGGACTGTCACTCTGTACATCATTTGGTGGGCATGAAGATATTAGTAGATTCTTTATTCCATATTCAAATCACTACAAACCAGATTATAATTCAAAAAAGATAAATTTAGCATTTAACTGGCCGCTCTATTGGAAAAATTCAAGACCAAACATTAATCTCATCGACACTCTTCAAAAAATGTCAGAAAATAATGACAAACATCCTTACTACAGTAACACAATGGAATTTGTGAAATACTCAGAGACTTATGAAAGAAAATAATTTTAAAATAAAATACTGGGCACAATAAATAGGACTCTGAGCGGTCTGCAAGACCCAACATGAAGCTCGTGTTGAAATAAATCACCGGAAGTCAGGTTAAACTATGGACTTATGAAAAAAATACTCACTTTAATACTTCTATCAAGTTGTACAATAATAATACCGCCTGGCTTCACAACCAGTGACCTCTATCAGCAAAATAAGGAAAACCTCTCTTCAAACTATAAAGTACAGTTTATTGAAATCACTGCTCAAGAACTACTAGAAAGAAAACCAAGGGAAATACTCCTATTTGCTGACTGGTGTTCACATAGTCATCTTTATATTAGAGATTTAACTACGGAACAAAAGTTAGGAGTCAAGTTTGTTTCAAGTAATTACAATCTGGATTATTTAAGCAGAAAATTCGCTCTTGATACAATATATCTATTATCAAATAGCCAATATGGCTCGGTTCAAAACGACAAAATAGACCAGTTTGTAACGGAACTCCTAAAGCAGGACAACGAGATTATAGCGGTACCGCAACGCTTTATTTTAAAAGATTCCGTTTATCAACGAATCCCTTTGTATAGCAATATTCAGTGAACTTACGGGTGGCTGTAAAATATAGAACGCAGATTAAGCTGATTAAGTAGATTAACGCTGATTTGTTGGATTATGGTAAAGATTAATCCAACACTGTTTAATTAGTTGGCATACTATATATTAAGGACAAATAAGCAATTAATTAATATCAGAATCTAAATTCAACTCAATGAGAAAAATGATTTTTTTGTTTTCATTCCTGGTACTTTCAGCGATCACTTATGCACAAGAGAAAGTATTTAATGTTCAAGAGTTACCGCAATATGGTCTATCCATGCAACACCTTGATAGTATTTATAAAAATGGATTGCCGGTTAGTGATACCATTCATCCAATATTCACACAAAACTACTTTGATACAGTAGTTGAAAAATCAAGGCTGGATTTACTCCAAAAAATAGGAGGCTATTTTTTAGAAAACAATCTTAAATGGGAACCATCAGTTAAGTGTTGGAATCGCATGTATTTTAATACTGATGGAAATATAGATTATTTTGTTTACCACTTCATTACTCCTATCACCAGCACCAAGGAAGCTGAGTTTAAACGATTGCTGAATTCATTTTTAACAGACTATAGAATAACAGTGATTACCTCGCAAAAATTTTCTGTATGTGGAGGTGTAGTATGGAATGATTGAGTTAATGGATAATAAGTTGCAATAATTTTTTTTATCCATTTTTGCAGTTAAGGGATGGTGAAATGCCCACCAATTCAAGCAGGGAGTATATGCTGTAAATAAGCATTTAGTTATAGACGGAACACCATGTATGGCTAGTCACCTCAGAACACTGAACAACCAGTGACGTTAGATAGACGCTGAATACTGTTCATTGCTTTTCGTTCGTCGTTTTAGCCCCATCGGGGCTAGATATCGGTAACGATGGGTATAAACCCATCGGAAAAAGCGAGCCTGGAATCACATACCACCAACACCCCCAATCACCCCACCCAATCCTCTCAACCACCTCAAGCCTCTCAATCCTCCCGTTTTGCCTTATTACCTTCAACCTTTCAAACAACCCATACAATTTATTCACAAATTATTTTTACATCAAACCAATTTTTATACATTTGTGGGAGCGATGAATGGAAGGATATTAGGTTACCGCTAACTTTATGAGAAACCATCAGCAAGTCGACAAACCAAAACAAAGAAGTGCCCTGAGAGAATTTTCCGGAAGAGAATTCTTTATCTTAAAACGACAAATCAATTGGCTATTTGGTGATCATAATTTTGCAAAAGTCAACACTAAAATCAAATACAACCACTCATTAATCCAGCATAAATCGTATTTGCTGCGACCATTGAAAGATGTAGAAATGTATTTGCAGCATAACAAAGTAACAAATCTCAAGATTGCAATAAGCCATATCGACAAGGTTGTAATTAAACCAGGACAGACATTTTCAATCTGGCGATTAGTGGGTAGGCCAACAAAATCAAAAGGTTACCTTGACGGACTGATCTTGCATAATGGTAAAATCTCTAAGGACACAGGCGGAGGCCTTTGTCAATTAGGTAATTTACTTTATTGGATGGCCCTGCATACACCCTTGACCATTAAAGAACGCTGGCGACACAGTTATGACGTGTTTCCTGACATCAATAGAACAATTCCATTTGCCTGTGGTGCCACCTTATCATACAACTACATCGATCTGCAATTAGAAAATAAAACGGACAAGAATTATCAAATCAATTTGTGGCTTGATGACGAATATTTGAACGGCGAAATCACTTGCGACGAAGACCTGAAAACCAAATACGAAATCTTTGAAACTGATCATAAATATAACCAACAATGGTGGGGCGGTTACACCCGACATAATAAAATTTGGAGAAGGACAACCAATCTTGTTGACAACAAAACAACCGAAGAACTTGTGACAGAAAATAACGCCATAATGATGTATAGTCCATTACTTGACAAATGAAATAGAACGATTACATTGAAAACATTGAACATGATAGCAATGAACTAAACAATATAGGGTGTGAGACTCAATACATCATCATTAGTCCATTTGATACATTATGAATAAATTGCAGAATAAATATAAATATCCAGAGGTAAGGTTATACACCAAAATTAAAGTAGATAACATTACTTAAGGTAAGGTTATAAACTAGTTGATATGCAATTCTGCCGGTCACGGGCATAATAGCATAGATTTACAGGGATGTGAATTATGAAGGTCTTTGAAATAGTGAGGGTGGGGGGGCGATTATAAAAGGGAGGTAGCTAAAGAGAAAAGCGCAGATTTTCGCTCAGGTCTTAATCGGTAATACCGTGAAAGTTGCACTTTTAAACGTAGAAGCGTTATTAAGACCTGTCAAAGTT
>JAEYXG010000360.1 GCA_023428585.1 Bacteroidota bacterium | reverse complement strand
ATCATGTATAAGTGTTGCCGTATGCAACAGCTCAATGAGTGAAGCGGCCCTATATGTCCCATCATTAACTTCTCCACAGGTTTGTGCTGTGAGAAATACAAACAATGGTCTGATCTGTTTCCCCTTTCTTTTTACCAGATAGGCTGTGATCTTGTCAAGTAAAGGAACAGAGCTTCGCATGGATGATCTGAATCTCTTGTCAAATTCCAGAATATGTTGTTCAACCGGAGCTTTAATTTCTTTTAGGGAAGTCATTCTTTAAGATTAGTAACCCAAAATTATGGAATATTTAGATATAACCATATAACTGGATGAATCTCGTTACGCTACACTAAAATTGCCTGTTGCCTCTTCAGGCATCAAAATTTGTTAACCTATAGAAATTCATTGTCATTTAACCCTGCATGATATATAATGTTTAATGTAAGCAACCTGATCTCCAATTTTATTTCAGGCGGTTATAGCTACAGGAGAGCTGCTTATAATTCTTACTTTTGCAAAAAAATGTTATGTCAGGTTTTCTTTTTAATGAAATTGTATTTGGCCCTGTTAGTAGCCGTCGGTTTGGTATTTCATTAGGCATCAATTTGTTGCCTGATACAATGAAATATTGCACATTTAATTGTATTTATTGCGAATGCGGATTGACTGATCAAGATCAGGACAAACGTGCCAGGCTATATCCAACCATAGAAATACTTACCGCACTGGAAGAGAGATTTAAAGAGCTGCATGAAAAAAACCTGAAACCTGACAACATCACATTTGCAGGTAATGGAGAACCCACCATACATCCGGGTTTTGCTGATATAATAGATAGAACCATTGCACTTAGAGATATATATTTCCCTCTGGCTAAAATTACCGTGCTTTCAAATTCCACTAAACTAAACAAGAAATCAGTACATGATGCGTTACTTAAAATAGACCACAATGTGCTGAAACTTGATGCAGGAAGTGAGCAGATGTTTAATGCAATAAACCGTCCTCTATCGCCAATTTCATTAAAGGATGTGGTGGAACAACTGAAATCATTCAACGGAAATGTAATCATCCAGACTTTATTTGTTAGAGGCATTATAAAAGGTGAAATTGTTGACAATACAACTGAAGAGGAGATTGAATTATGGTTAAGGCATCTTGAGGAGATCAAGCCTTCACTGGTGATGCTATATTCCATATCCAGGGAAACACCTGAAGAAGGATTGGTAAAAGTTTCAGCTGATGAATTAAAAAAGATTGCTGAGAAGGTCAGGCAAATAAACCTAGATGTAGAAGTATATAATTAATTGGCAATTCAATAGGTAAAAAGCTATCCCAATGCTCCATTATCCGGTAAAGATATTGATCGCTTTCGGCGAAACCTTTAGTGGCAATGACGAATTATTTCGTTGGTTGCTCACAAACGGGTATCCTGAACTTGCCGCACTATCGGGTGCAATCAGGGGAAGTGAAGAAGCATTTGGTTGGCTCGTAAAGAATGGCTTCAGGCAATATGCCGCCCTCGACAGTGCCATTGACGACAGTGCGACTGCTTATCAATGGCTTAACAATAACCAGTACTTTTTTCTGGCAATCCTCTCAGATGCCTGCCATAATCAACCTGAAGCCATTGATTGGCTAAATAAGCGCGACCTGAAGGTATTTGTCATGATTGCTGAAAAGATACGTTTCTTCCGCGATAATCAGGTGTTTGATCACCACAAGATACACTTCTGATATTCAAATGCCTCTGCTATCATAAACTGAAACCGATAGCAGCTTGTCGGGATTTCACCTACAATTAACCGGTTGACAAGTATAATCGGGTCAATTTTGCGATAGTAAAGGCTGAACTACATTAGCATCATCCGCACTTTGAGTAGCCGCAATGCTTGCAGGTAAGGCAGCCTTCCTTATAGATAAGGCCATCCTTCTCCTTACACTGAGGACACTCAGTTTTACTCTTAACCTGAGTTCCATCAGGAATATACCGTTTCAGAGAACGCACCACACCATTTTTCCAGGTATTGATGCTATCGTTATCAAAAGTAAGGTTATCAATGAGATTCACTAGGAATGGCAGTGGCATGCCATGACGAAGAATACCTGATATAAGCTTGGCATAGTTCCAGTACTCCTTATTGAACGATCTGGATAGACCTTCAAAAGTGACTTTGTAGCCTTCCTTATCAAGGAACTGGAAATCATACCGGGCTTTCTCGGTACCTTCCTTGCTCTTGATGACCCATCCCTTGCTAACCCATGGAGGCAGGAAGAAACCATCAGCCTTACCGGTAAATATTTCATAGGGTTTATTATCAAGCAGTCCAATTACGGCAATCCATTTCTCATAGTCATTCTGGAATCGGACAATATCAGCCTCCAGTTTAACAGGCCGGGGAGGTGCGTTGGTTTCATGAAATTCCGTTTGCTCCTTTTCAGGCTTATCGTTGCTTACCAAAACACCGGCACGCGAACCATCACGGTATATGGTCATACCTTTGCAACCACTTTCCCAAGCCGTTAGATACACCTGACTAACAAGCTCTTCAGTGGCTTCTTTAGGCAGGTTAACGGTAACGCTGATGGAGTGGTCCACCCATTTCTGTATTGCCCCCTGCATTTTAACCTTATTCAGCCAATCAATATCATTACTGGTAGCTTTATAGTAGGGTGATTTCTCAATTATCAGTTCCAGCTGCTTTTCGTCGTACAACTTGACCTCATCCGGATCATATCCATTAATTTTAAGCCAATCAACAAACTTGGGGTGAAATACATTATACTCTTCCCATGAATCACCAACTTCATCAACGAAATTAACTTTAACATTCTTATCGTTTGGATTCACTTTACGGCGGCGTTTGTAGCTTACCATAAACACGGGCTCAATACCCGAAGTTGTTTGTGTACAAATACTAACACTACCTGTTGGTGCGATGGTAAGCATGGCAATATTACGGCGGCCATGTTTACGCATCTTTTCATATACCTCAGGTGATTCAGCCTTAAGCCTTTGTATGAAAGGATTATTCTTCTCTCGTTCAATATCAAAAATAGGGAACGGTCCCCTCTCGCCAGCCAGGTCAGCACTTGCACCATAAACTTCAGTGGCAAGTATTTTATGAACATTTACAGAGAATTCAGTGGCTGCTTCCGTACCATAGCGTAAGCCCAATGCTGCCAGCATATCACCCTCAGCAGTAATGCCAATACCGGTACGACGGCCTTTGAGAGTTTTCTCCTTAATATTCTCCCATAGTTTCCGTTCAATGCGCTTGATCTCTTCATCTTCGGGGTCATTCTTTATCTTTGCAATAATGGCATCAATTTTCTCGCTTTCGAGGTCAATGATGTCATCCATTATCCTCAATGCAAGGGCCGCATGTTTACGAAATAGAGGATAGTTGAATGATGCCTGGGGAGTAAATGGATTCTCCACATAGCTGTATAGGTTAATGGCTATAAGCCTGCAACTATCGTATGGGCATAAGGGAATTTCACCGCAAGGGTTAGTTGATAGTGTTTTAAAGCCGAGATCAGCATAGCAATCAGGAACTGATTCCCTGACAACGGTATCCCAGAAAAGGACACCGGGTTCAGCCGATTGCCATGCATTGTGAATTATCTTGTTCCATAGGCCAATGGCATCAATTTCAGATACCTTGAGAGGATCATTAGAAACAATGGGGTATTGCTGTCTGTAGGAACTGCCATTTTTAACGGCTTGCATGAAGTTATCATCAATCTTCACTGATATATTGGCACCGGTAACCTTGCCCTGTTCCAGTTTGGCATCGATAAACTTTTCAGCATCGGGATGTTTCACTGAGATGGTAAGCATGAGTGCACCGCGGCGGCCATCCTGAGCGACTTCCCTGGTGGAATTTGAATATCTTTCCATAAATGGAACAATACCGGTTGATGTAAGCGCACTGTTCTTCACGGGACTGCCGGTAGGCCTGATATGGGATAGATCATGACCTACCCCACCCCTGCGTTTCATAAGCTGGACCTGCTCCTGGTCAATCTTCATGATTCCTCCATAGGAGTCATAATTACCGTCACCACCGATAACGAAGCAATTACTTAATGACGATACCTGGAAGTTATTGCCCATGCCTGCCATTGGGCTGCCTTGTGGTATAATATACTTGAAATTGCGAAAGACCTCAAATACCTCTTCTTCACTAACAGGATTAGGGTATTTCTTTTCAATACGTGCAACCTCAGCTGCCAACCTATGATGCATATCATCAGGGGTGCGTTCATATGTATTGCCATCACTATCTTTCAGGGCATACTTGTGCATCCATACATTGGCAGCAAGCGTATCGCCCTCAAAATAGGCGGTAGCCTTTGCCATTATCTCTTCATCAGAGTAAGCGGTGTATTCAACAGGCTTAGAAGAATTTTCAGTTTTTATGTTAGTTTCCATTGATTTTACTGGGAGTACATTTTGTTCATCAACGAGTTCCTTTGTGGGGCGTACGCGCTTTTCTAGCATCTCATTGTAATAGTCTTTAACATTACTTTTACCTGTCTGTTCAGTAATATCTTCTTCCAATTGTGCGAAAAGGTTGCTTTCCATAGTTTGGGTTGATACGGTGGATTAATTGAATTCTATTAATTTCTTAATTTAACTGATTCTGAGCCCTAAACAAGTTCCATGGCCCAACTTAAATTTGTACGACAATATACAATTATAAAATTGGTATCACGCAACTAAATCCTTCACATTTTATTAACAAAAAAAGTTTAACCATCTGATGCTCAATTAGTAAGTCTCTTAATAAGTTATTTTATCAAAAAAAACGCATTACTAAATCATTGAGCTATGAGCCTCTCCCATTGTTGTTAAGCTTATTTAACGAGCTAGAACCTAAGTTGAGACGACTGACCGTAAGGGTTAATATTGGTCAGGACTTGCATCAACAAGGAATAGAAATTTTAGTTTACAAAGTTCTACAATCGGTAAATTTGTTTCAAGGGTTAGCCGGATATAGTTATCAAATAGTTACTAACAATTAATTAACAGGCGGCTTTTTGCATTGACATACAAGTCATTGGATAAATACGACGCATAAAAGGCCGTTTTAATAGATATCGGAAACAAATGATCAATAGGGAAGAGAGACTGTTTAGAAATCAAGGCTAAGAGAAACATAGAAGATAGGATTATTGATAACCATATCCTCAATACCCCAGGCATAGTCGGCTCTAACGAAGTAACCCAACAAACGTGCTCTAAGTCCAAAACCCACGCCACCAACCAGAGGTTCACGCTGCTCACGGATTGTAATTTTAAGGGAACCTCGCTGTATTATCCTGGTAAACAATGCATTGTCATCAGAATATGGAGTGGCGCCAGTCCATACGGTGCCAAAGTCTCCAAATCCAACAATCTGGAAGTTATTCAGGAAGTCAGAACGAAGGGGTCTGTTAGCAAGATATTTAATAATGGGGAACCTTATTTCACTGTTAATGAGGGCAAAGGAGTTCCCATTTCTAACATTCTGGTTAAAGCCACGCATATTGGTTGCCAAAGTTTGGTATGCATAGTTTTGTGAATAATCAATTGGGGCTTCCCGTGTAAATTTTGGTGTTAGCCAGGTATCGACTCCCCCCATATAGTAAATGAGCTTACTCTTGCCAAAAGAGGTACTGGTAGCAAAACGATTGGCCCAGATAAGGTTTCTGTGAATGGGAAGGTAGTGTCTAATATCAAATCCCAGGACTACCATGTTGGTATTCCTGTCATCACCCTCTATCTGGTGGTAATACTCACCGAAGGCTTTGAAACGAAGTCCATCGTATAAGTTAAGTCCCAATGACCTGGTAGCATCAAAGGTAAGGTCAATTTTACCCGATACCCAATATCTGTTTATATCAGGTTCCCTGAGATTATACTGGTCAGTTGACATGAATATTGCCCTGTCCTTACGACCTGATACTGTACCTCTTATACTAAAGAGTGGATTAAAAGGATATTTTAAAATGTAATGAAGTTCGTGAATTCTGTATCTGACAATAGAATAAAGGCCGGTTTGCTCAATAGATTGGCGGTGGAAATAAATTTCACGATCGAGGCGGTGCTTCAAGTTGGCAATACTAACTACATATTCATTATTGACCAGATTAAAGTCGAGTCTAACACCTGCAACAATTCTGTAGTCTTCGAGCAAGTCAGTCATCCCAACCTTGAAAAATGCATTTAATCCCGGGGTTAGAAAGATAGGGCCACTGCCACCTGAGAAGGGCTGGTATGAAGCACTGAGAAAAGTAAAGTCAAGTTGGTTTACCAACTCATTGATTGAATATTCAACATTATAGTTTCGGGCTTTGGGCTGCACAAAACCATCAGTTGTAGTATCCACTGCAACTAATGGAACTGCAGGTATCAGATTGCGGAGTTCATTGGGTTCTTGGGGCGATTCATCGGGTTCGTCACTATAAACATTTACAAAACGTGGGTAAGCTCTGGATGGTTCTATAAGAGCTTCCTCCTGCTGTTGCTTCTCAAGAGCTGATAAGCGCTCTTCCATAAAGAGCGTATTCTTTACTCTAAGAGCCTGAATGTTTTGTGCTGATGGCTTTTCAATTACTGAAACGGGATACTTTTTCCCTACATGCACAACCTGAGCCATTTTACCTGAACCGGGCGAGATATCATGACTTACAATATTGCGCGCATAATCAGAGGCGGCATAGTTTTGAGTAAAATAGCGGTAATGTGTAGTTGTGTCAATGTGGGTAATTGCACTATCCAACCGTGCAATGTAGCGGTTGTATATTCCACTCTGGTCTGACAAAAAGGAAATATAACCCGGCTCATACTCCATAGGAAGGAATTCATTGGCACTTGGGGTATTGGTTACCCGTCGCAACAGATCACTCTTTTTGGCATAATTATAAATGAAAATATCCTGATTGACCGGCAATCCCGGTTTATTGATCTTAGGCTCCTCCTTCAGCGTATCGTTTGTTCTGTTGGAACTGAAGATTATTTCACTGCCGTTTTTAAGAAAAGCAGGATTCAAATCATTATAGATATCTTTGGTAATCTGTTCAGAAGAACCTGAGGCAACATTAAAAACGAACACGTCACTTTGTCCTTTCCTGATAGCAGAAAACACGATATCTCTTCCATTGGGTGAGTAGGCCATCGATAGTATTTTCTGATATCCGAAGATAGATTGTTTGATTTTTTTCCTGGTTTGAAGGTTAATTTGGTAAAAAGCAAGCAACCCTTTTCTCTCGGTAATGACTGAAAGGGTATTAGCAGTTGGATGAAAATCAATTATGGGATATGTAAAGTCATTTTTCTCATCCAGACGATAACCTTGTCGATAAACAACTTTGGTTTTGTTTCTAAGATTATCCTGAAGCCACACCTTTACCTGTCCTGACTGGTTGCTAACCCATGCAGTATATTTACCGGTTGGATCAAGCCTAATCTGATCGTTTGTGATATCCTTTTTCAGCTTTTTCTGCACATTATGTTCAGGTGCTGCATCACGCTCCGCGCTAAAAGAGTAGTCTGATTGCAATTGGGCATACCACTCTTTAAGTAAGTTCTTGAAAGAAATATTCAGCACATACAGAAATCCTGTTTCTACATTACGGCTCATGCGGGCGAGGTAAACAATATTTGGTATACTGTTAATACCATATTTATCAGCAATAAACTTCCAGATAGAATGGCCGGCATAAATAGCATCATCACCGGTAAGATGGTTAAACTTCCGATATCTTCCTGAAATAACACCTTCCCTAACGTAATTGTCAATTTCAGTATTCCAATCTTCTGAAAGATAGGAAACCAGCCCATCAATAAACCAGGAGGGCATGTTCATTACCGTTGAATTGGTAATCTGCCTGCCCACTGAGCCACCATAGATGGTTTGGTCAATAAGTACCCTGGCTAATCCTGCCCTCAATTGCTTTTCGAAATTATGGTAATTCCCGTCGAAGTATATAAAGACTTTATTACCCTGAATATACGTGATGCCACCAATATTATACTGTTGATCATTGATTAGCCCTATGTTGCTTTGTTTTAGATCAGTGAGTGAATTGAAAATTATGAATTGCAATTTCTCAGTATACCTGTTATCAAGAATTTCTTCCAATTCAGGATAGGTAGCCTTCACATAACGGGCAGCATAGTTGGCAAGCTCTTTACCATTCAGGTAAAAATATATATCGTATTCCGGAAGACGGTAATATGTCCACAGAAAGTCACCATATTGTACTCTACTTTTACCAAATGACATCTGAGAACCATTATAGAACTGGGCATATACAGGTGATAATCCCGATAGGATAAGAGATAAAAACAGCAATAATCTACTGTATTTCAATATAATAGACGCATGTATATTCTCAGACATTACTTGTGATAAATGGAAATGCTAATTTAACGTATAATTCTCATTAATGGCAGTTATTATAACTTAACAAATTGCATGCCTATTGTGTTATGAGGCAGGAATATAAAATTTGAAGCTGCTTTAAGAAGAAATTAACAAATCAGATCATTCTATTGCGCTATCTTAGCAAGATCAAACACTTGATGACTATGATTAATATTAAATGCTTTACCTTCAATCTGTTTGCGACCAATACATTTGTATTGTCGGATGAAACCGGAGAGTGTATCATTATTGATCCGGGTTGCAGCAATCCGTTAGAAGAACAAGAATTGTCAGCATATATCAATGAAAATTCACTTACCCCGAAGGCACAGATAATCACCCATTACCATGTTGATCACATCATGGGAATCAGGTTCGTAAAAGAGACCTATGGTATAGGTGCTACTGCACATCACGATGGTAGGATATTCTGGGAGGACTTCCATACACAGGGATATGTTTACGGATTGAATGCCGACATGATTATTGCGCCAGAGCACTTCGTAAAAGAGGCGGATAAAATAAGTTTTGGAAATTCGGAATTCGAAGTACTCCTTGTCCCCGGTCATGCCGATGGCAGTATATGCCTGGTGAATTACGCCCAACACTTTGTAATGGCAGGCGATGTCCTATTCTATGGAAGTATCGGCCGCACTGATCTGCCAACAGGCAATTTCCAGCTTCTGCGGCAAAGCATCCAAAACAAGCTCTTTTCACTTGATGATAACTTCACCGTTTACCCCGGCCATGGAGCAGAAACAACCATTGGAATGGAACGGTTGCATAATCCTTATATTCATTGATATATAGAGTGAATCGGCTAATAATCGGATGATAAAATCTTGTTAGTATCTGTTCCCGCTAAGGTTGTTCAAGAATTCTGCTATTCTGCCAACATCCTGCATCCTCATACAGTTAAAGTGTTTCTTGGGGCATTCCTTATAGCCCAGCTTACTGCACGGACGGCATTTTAGGTTATTTACCTCGGCGACAAGTGAAAGAGAGTCGGGCTTAAGATAGGGGAACATTCCAAAGGCCGGTATTGTATTACCCCATACTGACACCAGCGGTTTATTAAATGCTGCTGCAATGTGCATCAACCCGGTGTCATTACTAATGATGGCATTAGCCTGCCTAACAATGGAAGCAGAACCCATAAGGCTGTATTTGCCGCAAAGGTTTATTGCTTTCCCATCGGTAAGTCCGGTAATGATATTTCCACGTTCAAAGTCTTCCTTTCCTCCAAGCAATACAACAGGTAACTTAAGATCATTCACAATTTTTGCCACCATGTCGGGAGGCAGGATTTTAGTGTTGTGGTTTCCTCCTATTACAATACCGACATAACCGAGTGAAAGTTGGGGGTATATACTCTTTATATCCACTTCTTCAACTGAGGGAATGAAGTAATCCAGCCCTTGACCATCATTTTTAACGCCCAAATGCGCAACTGTCTCAAGATAACGGTCAACAATATGCAACTTGGGAAGCCTGTTGATCTTAAACCTAACCATAAGCCACTTTTCGACATTAAGCTTATTGAATGAATGTGCAGGTCTGGCAAGCGCCCAAATAATTCTATGACTTCTTAAATTATTGTGCAGGTCTATTATCTGATCATACTTTTCGGCTCGGAGTTCAGGAATTACTTCACTTAAGCTCTTGTCAAAGGAATACACCTTTGAAATATGGTGATTGTTCTCAACAATGGCAGCGAACCTTCTCTTTGTTAGACAATGTATCTCAACATTGTCCAACTGCTCATCCAAACACCTGACAACCGGTGAGGTCAGAACAATATCACCAATTGAACTAAATCGGATAATCAATAGTTTGAGCTTCATAGAGTGAGGTTGATGGCACAAAAATACATCAATCCCGGCTGCTAGCAAAGAACTTACTGATTTCATACCTTTGCACTATGCAATTTATTGATACACATACCCACCTTTATCTGGAAGAATTTGATAATGACAGGCCTGAGGTGGTTCAAAAAGCCATAGGGGCGGGGGTGACCAGGATGATGTTGCCAAACATTGACAGTTCAAGCATTGAAAATATGCTTGAGCTTACAAGGCAATTCCCAACCAACTGCTTCCCAATGATTGGGCTGCATCCGACGTCGGTCAAGGAGAAATATACCAACGAACTGTCAATAATGGAGGAATGGCTGGCAAAATATAATTTCATAGGAATCGGAGAATGTGGCATTGATCTTTACTGGGATAAATCATTTGCAATGGAACAGGAAATTGTATTCAGGCACCATATTGACCTGGCCCGTACCTTCGACCTGCCTTTGATAGTGCATATACGCGATTCATTCAATGAAGTAATCCAGATACTGAAAGATATCAATAAGAGTGATCTTCGGGGAATCTTTCACTGCTTCTCAGGTTCAGTAGAACAGGCCAGGCAGGCCATCAAATATGGTTTCAGCCTTGGCCTGGGTGGTGTGATAACCTTTAAGAACAACAAGATGCAGGAAACACTCAGGCACATAGAGCTGAAGCACCTTGTATTGGAAACTGATGCTCCATTTCTGGCACCAGTTCCCTTTCGTGGAAAACGAAATGAGCCTTCCTATGTTCCATTGATTGCCCAAATGGTTGCTGATATAAAAGGAATTACGGTTCAAGAGGTTGCAGAAGCAACTACTGCAAACGCTGAGAAACTATTCAACCTGACAACAAATGAACAATAGACAATTTGCCCCCAAAATACTTGTAATATATACCGGTGGCACCATAGGAATGATGAAGGATCCTGAAACAGGAGCTTTGATACCCTTTAACTTTGACACGCTATATAAACATATTCCCATACTTGAAAGTGTAAACTGCCAGATCAGCAGTTACAGCTTCGACCCGCTGATTGATTCCTCAAACATGAAACCGGCCTTTTGGATAAGGCTAGCCGGAATCATTGAAGAGAACTACTATCTTTATGATGGCTTTGTTGTACTTCATGGTACAGATACCATGGCCTATACTGCATCGGTATTAAGTTTCATGCTTGAGAACCTCAACAAGCCGGTAGTGTTTACAGGTTCTCAATTACCAATGGGCGTAGTACGAACCGACGGCAGGGATAACTTTATCAATGCCATTGAAATAGCAGCCGCGATTGAGGATGGTAAGCCGGTAGTACCAGAAGTATCCATTTGCTTTGAAAATAGGGTATTGCGTGGAAACCGAACAAGTAAATTCAATGCTGAGAATTTCAATGCATTCCTTAGCGGCAACTATCCATTATTGGCTCAAGTGGGAGTACATATCAAGTATTTCACACAATATATCAATAAACCCTCCAATCAAAGCTTGACCGTACATAAGAATCTTGATCCTGCAGTGGCAATCCTTAAACTTTTCCCCGGGATTACTGAAAATGTGGTTGAAAGTATTCTCGCAATTAAAGGGCTTAAAGCAGTAATACTTGAAACCTATGGCGCCGGTAACGCACCTACCGACAAGTGGTTTATTGATGCATTAAGCAAAACAATCGCTTCAGGCATAACGGTATTCAATGTTACTCAATGCAAAGGGGGGTCGGTTGAAATGGGCAAATATGAAACCAGCTTGCAGTTGGAAGGAATAGGTGTTGTTGGTGGCTATGACATAACTACCGAATCAGCCATTGCCAAAACAATGTTCCTGCTTGGGCAGGGGTATTCAGGACAAGAATTGAAACACTTGCTGCAAACGCCTCTGGCAGGAGAGCTTACTATTGAAGATAACATACAAAGAGTAAAATTAAAATAGATAACCTTATTTAACCTACCAACATATTTTTATTCTACCTTTGAATGACTGTTGATTAACAAAAATTACGGTTTGTTGCCATGGTATCATTCAAAGCATCAACAATTAACTTTCTCTTACGGAATAGGCACATCCTAAATGGCAAATTCAGGAAGGAGACATATGATATGAACACCTCCATACAGGGTTTCAGGGATCAATGTGAAAAGGGCGCCGCCAGATATGCCAAGATACCAGATGGTGTTGAGGTCATCGCGGAAGAAATAGAAGGTATTAAATCTGAATGGATTACACCCCAAGGATCTGATGCATCAAAAGTTATAATGTATGTTCACGGCGGGGGTTATGTATCAGGTTCTTGCCTTGACCATAGGGCTTTTGTATCAAAATTTGCCAAGAGTTGTGGTTATGTGAACCTGGTTTACGAATATAGGCTTGCACCGGAATTCCCATTTCCTGCAGCTCTTGATGATTCAGTGGGTATCTATAAGGCACTCCTTGAAAGAGGATTTCCATCCAATAATATTATTATTGCCGGTGAATCAGCAGGTGGTGGATTGGCTCTCGCCTTGCTGCTAGCTCTCAAAGATCAAAATATTGCATTACCGGCTGCCAGTGTAGCCATATCACCATGGACTGACCTCACCTGTTCAGGTGAGTCATATCACACCAAAAACAAAGTATCACTCGCCCCCATGAATTCGTGGTTGGTATTCAGCAAGCATTATGCGGGAAACAATGACCTGACCAATCCACATATTTCACCATTGTTCGGAAATCTCAAGGGATTACCACCCCTATTCATTAATTCAGGAACAGCTGATGAATTGTATGACGATGGTGAAAAATTCTACAAAAAAGCCAAGGAACAAGGGGTTGACATAACTTTCAAATCAGGTGAGCAAATGGTGCATTGCTACCCTTTCTTTTCACCGGCATTCAGGGAAGCCAAAGAAGCAATGGATGAAATTTGCACTTTTATTGCAAAGCACTTTAATAAACACAGTGTAGCATAATTTTTACATTTGGAAACCCGGGTCAAAGGTGCTAATTGCCATACTGCGGCGTTTTCTATTCCAGTTTACAATGAAGAAATGAATTATACGCATCATTGGGTGTAACTATGGATAAGCATTTATTCAACACTTATATACATGAAAAAGAAACTAACACTATTGGTTGTCACCCTAATGTTTCCGGTTTTAATATTCTCACAGGTCACTCAGGATACCATAGTCAAATTCAATGGAGATGAAATCCATTGTGTAATCTTAAAGGAAACAGCCTCGAAAGTAATATATAACATCAGGGAAAACGGATTATTATACAAACGACAAATCCCTACAAGTGAAGTTGCTACAATAAGATATGGATACAAGATAAGGGAAATCCAATCGTCAACGTATCTTGGTTTCGGGTTAGGGCTTGATTATGGAGGCCTGCCCGGAGTAAATGTAATGTATTCACCAACCAGAAAAACCGCCATATATTTAGGAATTGGGAATGCATTTACAGGAGTTGGCATCAATGGTGGCGCAACCTATAGAATACAATCAAACAAGCGAGACCATAAGGTAGTACCATTTATTACAGGGATGTATGGCTATAATGCTATCATACACATAGTTAATGACCGTTCACTCAGCAAAATTTTCAGGGGAGCAACTTTTGGAGCGGGTATAGAATTGCATTCGAATCCCGGGAAATTAAATCATTGGGCATTCTCGGTATTAATACCAATAAGAGATCCGGGAATTGATGATTATATTGAGCACTTGGAGAAAAATCACGGGGTAGAATTCAACAGTGAGCTTATGCCGATACTCTTCTCTGTGGGATATAAGTATGCATTTTGACAAAGAAAAAATACGCTATAACTGATTCAATGGAAAAACAGGCAAGAATGATGCTTAGGAATACAATTAAATGATAGTAACTAAAACAGATTGCGATAAAATTCACTATTTTAGTGTATCTTTATCCTCAGAGAGATAAATATAGGCTGTGATTTTTCTAAAAATAATAGGTGATAATTCATTGTTCACATTTTTTTGTAATTTAGCGCACTGAAAATGGGTTAAGGAGTGTTACTTTGAGCCTGTTACGGAGAGATGGCCGAGTGGTCGAAGGCGCACGCCTGGAAAGTGTGTATACGCCAAAAGCGTATCATGGGTTCGAATCCCATTCTCTCCGCATAAATAAATGTTAGCAAACGCAATAAACTGAAATAAAACAAGTTCAATTTTAAACAACAAAAACAATAACAATTAACTATGAAAAAATTAGTTGCATTTTTGACAGTAGCAGGGATGTTCACATTTGGAGTGATCAACACTGTGATAGCTCAGGATCAGACTCCTGCACAAACTGAACAAGTAGCTACCGATACAGCCGTACAAACAGAGGCTGCCACCGAAGCAGCTCCGGCTGAAGGCCTTGTTGCTGATGAAGCTCCTAAACAATCATTTCACCAGGTACTAAAACAGAAATTCATTGAAGGAGGTGCACTTTGGATGTTCCCAATTCTTCTCTGTTTGGTAATTGGTTTAGGTTTGGTTATTGAAAGGATTCTTTATTTGAATCTTTCAACTACCAACACCCAGAAACTTTTGAATAAAGTTGAGACAGCTTTGTAAACAGAAGGTGTTACACCACCAAAAGAAATCTGCAAGAATACCCGCGGCCCGGTTGCAAGTATATTTTACCAAGGGCTTGACCGTCACTCAGAAGGCCTTGAGATAGTTGAAAAATCAATCGTTTCCTATGGTGGAGTATTAACCGGAAGATTAGAAGCTAATTTATCATGGATTGCATTGTTCATTGCTTTAGGACCTATGCTTGGATTCCTTGGTACTGTTGTAGGTATGGTTTCTGCATTCGACGCTATTGAAGCTGCAGGTGATATTTCTCCGACAGTTGTTGCCGGTGGTATGAAGATAGCTCTTATTACAACCGTATTCGGTTTGATCGTTGCTATTATTCTTCAGGTATTCTATAACTACCTGCTTTCAAAAATTGAATCTATTTTACGTGCTATGGAAGATTCTACAATTACTTTCATGGATATCCTCGTTAAGAACAAAAATATAAAAGCATAATCATGGATACAGCAATCAATATTGGCTTTGTCATATTGTATATCCTTATGATAGTTGCCGTTATCGGAGTTATTGTATTCCCGATAATTCAAATGCTGGGTGATTTGAAGTCAGCAAAAGGTGCTTTAATAGGTATTGGAGCACTACTAGTAATATTTTTCATTTCTTATGCCATTTCAACACCTGAAGTCGGTGCAGTATACGATAAATATAACGTATCACCCAATTTTTCAAAGATCATTGGTGGTGGTTTGATCGCTACCTACATTATGTTTGCAGGAGTGATCGTAAGTATCTTATGGTCACAGATTTCAAGTTGGTTAAAATAATAGTCCTTAAAAGGATAAATTATGAGCAAAAAAACACCTCAAATAAATGCCGGATCGATGGCTGATATATCGTTCCTGCTCCTGATCTTCTTCCTGGTAACAACTACCATGGATACGGATTCAGGAATTTCGAGAAGGTTACCACCTCCACCTGATCCAACTGCACCTCCACCGGATGTTAAAGAGCGTAATGTATTTAACGTTCTCGTTAACAAGAATGACCGGTTGATGGTAGATGGACGGGTTGGTGATATTCGCACTCTTAAACTCGAAACAAAAGAGTTTTTAAGCAACCCGAATAATGATCCCAACCTTCCTGAAAAAAGAGAAGAAGTTATTCCGGGTATTGGGCCATTCCAGGTTTCCAAAGGAATTATCTCTCTTAAAAACGACCGTGGTACTTCTTATGATATGTACATTCAAGTACAAAACGAACTGACAGCTGCCGTTAATGAATTGCGCGATGAGCTTTCAAAGCAAAAGTTTGGTAAAAAATTCTCTGAACTTACTGATAATAATAGCATCGAGGCAATACAAAAAGCCATTCCGGTTTCAATTTCGGAAGCTGAACCAGAAGATATAGGAGGAGGAAAATAATATGGCACGTTTTAGAAAAGAAGGTTCTTCTAAAGAATTACCGGCAATTAGTACAGGCTCCATGCCTGATATCATTTTCATGATCCTGTTTTTCTTCATGGTAACAACTACAATGAGGGAAGTGACACTTAAAGTTAGGGTAACTCCTCCTGAAGCTACTGAAGTTCAGAAGCTTGAGAAGAAATCGCTCGTTAGCTTTATCTATATTGGACCACCAACTCAGTCAAAGTTATATGGTACTGAATCACGTATTCAGCTCAATGATAGCTTCCGCACTATTAATGATATAGCTGAATTTGTTTATGCTGAAAGAGAACAGCGCAATGAGGCTGACAGGCAACTTCTAACAACTTCTCTTAAAGTTGATAAAGAAGTGCGAATGGGCGTTGTGACTGATGTAAAACAAGAACTTCGTCAGGTTGGTGCTTTCAAGATTAATTATTCCACCAGGAAGAAAGTAGTCGCAGAGAATTAATTCATAGTTAATTAAATAAAAAAATGGCTATCTCAATGAGATAGCCATTTTTATTTATTTCATAATGATACCGATCACAATGGTACCTTGTAGTACGGTACAATCGCCATATAACTGAGCGGAAATGAGAAGAACTATAACTATAATGTTACTACATCACCTTTTTTAGGGATGTGGATTTCGCCAAATCCGGCTTCTTCAAGTCTTTCCTTATAAAAAGACTGGGGGCCGATTTCCCCATGAACCAAGAATATCCCTTTTAATTCTTCCTTATTTTGACAGCTTATGAAATTCAGCATTTCTTTATAGTCACCATGTCCACTGAATGCCTCAATTCTTTCAATATCGGCTCTAACCTGATATTTATCACCAAATATTGAAACTTCTTTATCCCCATTCAATATCCTAGCTCCCAGAGTTGTAGGTGCGCAATAGCCAACCGCCAGAATAGTGTTTCGATGATTTTCAATGTTGTTTGCCAGATGATGCTTAATTCTACCGGCTTCCATCATTCCCGATGATGAAATAATAACGCAGGGTTCCTTTATTGCATTCAACTTCTTTGAATCTTCTGCATGTCTGGTATAATGGAGACTCTTGAAACCAAATGGGTCAGGGTCTGTTTCCATAACCTCCATAACTTTGTCATTAAAACACTCGGGGTGCAGTCTGAAGATCTCGGTAGCATCAATTGCAAGTGGGCTATCGAGATATATCTGGATCTTTGGTAGCTTTCCTTCATTATAGAAATTGTTGAGCGTTTGTACAATCTCTTGTGCCCTTCCAATGGCAAACGAAGGAATGATGAGCTTGCCACCCTTATCAACACAAGTTTCCCTGACCACCCTATAGAGTTCCGTATCGGCATCTTGCATTTCAGGATGCAATCTATCACCGTAGGTTGTTTCAGTTATAAGGTAATCACACTGTGGGAAAGGCTCAGGCGCTCTTAATATATGGCTCTCATGACGTCCAATATCTCCTGTATATGCAATTCGGACAGGTTTACCATCTTCCATTATAGTCAGGTTTACTACACCACTGCCGAGCATGTGCCCGGTGTTGGTGAATTTCACCTTAATATCTTCATCAATCATAAATTTTCTGTTATATGGAACGCCAATGAAAAGCTCCATACACTTTACTGCATCTGTCCTCTTATAAAGAGGATCTACTTTTGGTAAACCCTGTCTTACCCTCCTTTTATTGAACTTCTCAGTATCAGATTCCTGAATAAATCCGCTGTCGGGCAACATAATCGCACATAAGTCCCTTGTTGCACTTGTACAAACCACTGATCCGCGAAAGCCCAATCTATAGAGATATGGGATTACACCTGAATGATCAATATGGGCGTGGCCGAGAATAATGTGATCAATATCTTCCGGTTCAAATCCCAGATCCCTGTTCATACCTTCCGTTTCAAGGCCCTTGCCCTGAAACATCCCGCAATCAAGCAGAATTTTTTTTCCTTTTGCAGTAGTAATCAAATGTTTACTCCCAGTTACTTCACGTGCTGCGCCTAAAAACTGTATTTTCATTGTTTAAAATTTAATGTAACATTCACCCAACCATTCTGCATGATGGAATGGTAATTAAGGTGTTCAATCTTTGATTTTGGCAATTCTTTATGCCTAATCAACAAATGTAATGAATATAATCTAAACACCCTAAATAATCAATTTTGTAGTTTTGTAATCACAACAGACCCAATATGAAAAAATACTTACTGAATGCTTCAAAGATTCTTCTGGTTCTATTATTGATTTATAGTCCTTTCTTTATGCACCTGGGAGACCTGCCAATAAGAATTTGGGATGAAGCCCGGCTTGTAAGTAATGCGCTGGAAATGCAGAAAGATGGTGATCTGATTGTTACACATCATCATGGTAAGCCCGATATGTGGAATACAAAACCACCACTCATGATCTGGTCACAGGTGTTGTTCCTCAACATGATGGGAAATAAGGAAATAGCATTCCGAATGCCATCAGCCATTGCAGGAATGCTTACAAGTTTGTTTCTACTGTTTATATCATGGAGATACCTGAAAAATTACTGGTATGGGTTGATTGCAGTGATGATTCTAATAACCACAGATGGGTATATTGGCGATCATGTCACCAGAACAGGTGATTACGATGCGATGCTTACCCTGTTTTCGACAGTTGCAGCCATTTCGATCTTTTTATGGACAGAATACAAACAATCAAAGTTCATTCATTGGTTTTTTATTGGATTGATGCTTGGCATCATGACCAAAGGTGTGCAGATACTTATGATACTTCCCGCTATTGCTGTTTATTTGCTGCTTACACGAAATCTGATTTCCATTCTCAAGAACAAATGGCTATATATAGATTTCCTAATCATGATTCTGGTCGTGGGAGGTTATTATCTTACCCGGGAATTCCTTAACAATGGTTACCTGGAAGCGGTTAGTGTGAATGAATTGGGAGGTCGGTTTCTCAATACCATAGAAAACCATAAGCATGGCTATAGCTACTACATTGACTTGTTGTATCATAAACAATTCTCCGTTTGGTTTATATTCTTTTTTGCCGGCTTAATCTTCACTTTTATTTTCACTACAGGAGTAATCAGAAGGTTAACCTTGTTTTCGACCCTCTCAATTATAATTTACCTGTTATTGATTTCACTTTCCAGCACAAAACTCGCCTGGTATACAGCTCCACTTTTCCCTCTGCTTGCATTAGTGTGCGCCAATAGTATTTATATTATATACAGAAATATTATTGAGAGTACATCTTCTTCCATAGTACCACAAGCTCTAAGAATCATAGCCTTCATCATGCTTGTCATGTTTTTCTTTCATCCATATTACAATATAATAGACAAAGTGTATAAACCACGTGAAACCCATGATGGTGAAAGCTTTTACCTTTTAAGTCACTATTTGATGGAGTCGGTTGACGGTGAACACAACCTTGAAGGATATAAAGTTTGTCATGATGATTATACCGGCCATCTGGAATACTATGTTAATAAACTGGTAGAAATGGGAGTTGATATTGAATTCTGCGAAGCAGAATCATTGAAGGAAGGCGACAAGGTTATATTTCATCGTGAAACAATAATGAAAGAGATTGAAGACAGATTTGAGTATTCAAAAATAGAAAATTACTATAGTGTTCAAATGTTACAGATTAATGGAGTAAAAAGTGATTTGAAGCTCACTGAAGTAAATAATGAGTAAATGAAATCGATTAATAGGCAAATAATACGATTTAGTAATTAACAAGAAAGGGCTGTTCAATTAGAACAGCCCTTTCTTGTTAATTAAAAATCTTGGATGTGATACTTACTGATAATTAATTACAACCGCAGCCACATCCGCAATCTGAGCCTGATTTCAGCACACCCAGTTCTTTACCAACCTTTGTAAAGGCAGCAATACATTTATCCAAATGCTCACGGGTATGGGCTGCCGAGACCTGAACACGAATACGGGCAAGGCCTTTGGCAACAACCGGGTAGTAGAAACCTATTACATAAATACCTTCATCAAGAAGACGAGCAGCCATTTCCTGTGATAACTTGGCATCATAGAGCATAACGGCGACAATAGCACTCTGAGTAGGCTTACAATCAAATCCGGCTTCTGCCATTTTTTGGCTGAAGTAAGCGGTATTTTCATGCAATTTATCCTGTAATTCATTGGTTTCACTCATCATATCAAACATCTTGATTCCGGCGGCAGCAACCATTGGAGGAATAGAGTTTGAGAACAGGTAAGGACGTGAACGTTGACGCAGCATAGAAATGATTTCCTTTTTACCGGTAGTAAAACCACCAATGGCACCACCAAAAGCTTTACCAAGTGTTCCTGTAATAATTTCAATTTTACCGCGCAAGTTATGGAGTTCAGTAACACCGCGGCCAGTTGCACCAACAACACCGGCTGAGTGGCATTCGTCAACCATTATCATTGCATCATATTTCTGGGCAAGGGCATAAATCTGATCCATCTTGGCAACATTGCCATCCATGGAGAAAACACCATCAGTTACAATGAGACGGAAACGCTGTGCCTGAGCAGCCTTAAGTTGCTCCTCAAGATCAGCCATATCAGAGTTGTTATAACGATAGCGAACAGCTTTGCATAATCTAACACCATCAATAATTGCAGCGTGGTTGAGAGAATCAGAAATGATAGCATCATCTTCACCTAATAAAGGTTCAAAAACACCGCCATTAGCATCAAAACAAGCAGCATAAAGAATAGTATCCTCAGTGCCAAAAAACTCTGCAATCTTAGCCTCTAGTTCTTTGTGAAGATCCATGGTACCGCAAATAAATCTAACAGAAGAAAGTCCATAACCATGAGTGTCAAGAGCCAGTTTTGCTGCATCAATCAGTTTTGGATTGTTAGATAATCCTAGATAGTTATTGGCACAAAAGTTAAGAACCTCTGCACCCGTGTTAACTGTAATCTCTGCCCCTTGTGGAGAGGTGATAACCCGCTCATTTTTATAAAGACCGGCTTCTTTTATACCGGTAAGTTCTTGTTTTAAGTGGGCCTGAACGCGATCGTACATAATAATTCGATTTTATGTTAGTGTTGTTGTTTATTAATTAACAATGCGCAAAGATATTACTTTTGAATAAGTTGAACAGTCTTTTTAAGATTTATTTGTCGAGAAATATTACTACTGACTGTCAATGCTTTATCCCTATTTAACAGTATTTTATATACCAATAATTAATTTATGCAGATTGCTAAATTGTTGTATTTTTGCGACCACTAACTGTTAATAGATTCACAAAACAGATAAAATCTTCAAACACAATGAAAAACATTCTAGTTATTGGTTCAGTGGGCCAGATTGGTTCAGAACTTACTCTTGAACTTCGTAAAAGATATGGCAATAGTAATGTTGTTGCCGGATACAGATCAACCAAGCCGGTTGGTGAATTGCTTGAATCAGGCCCGGCTGAAATTGTTGATGCAACAAACATAGATCAGATTACTGAAGTGGTTAAAAAATATAAAATAGACACGATCTATAATCTTGCCGCCATACTTTCAGCAGTTGGAGAAAGCAAACCTCTTGCTGCCTGGAATGTAGGAATCGGTGGTTTGATGAATTGCCTGGAAGTGTCACGTGAATTCAACTGCGCCTTGTTTACTCCAAGTTCAATCGGTGCATTTGGAGGTGGAACTCCACTCGACAATACCCCACAGGATACTATACAACGTCCACAAACAATGTACGGTGTTACTAAAGTAACGGGAGAATTGCTGAGTGATTATTATCACAAGCGTTTTGGTGTTGACACACGCTCAGTCCGTTATCCTGGTATTATTTCAAATGTTACCTTACCGGGTGGTGGTACCACTGATTATGCTGTGGAGATTTACTACGAAGCTGTTAAAACAGGGAAATTTGTTTGTCCTCTTGGAAAAGGAACATTCCTTGACATGATGTATATGCCTGATGCCATTGATGCAGCCATTGACCTTATGGAAGCTGATCCTTCAAAATTGGTACACCGTAACTCCTTCAATGTTACAGCCATGAGCTTTGATCCTGAAATTATCAGTGCTGAAATTAAAAAACATCTCCCATCATTTGAGATGTCTTATAATGTAGAACCAATGAAACAGGCAATTGCCAATTCATGGCCAAACAATATGGACGACAGCTGCGCTCGCAAAGAATGGGGCTGGAATCCAAAATGGAATCTTGAAAAAATGACCGTTGATATGCTAAAGGTTATTAGCGACAAACACGCTAAAGGCCTGATCTAAAACCTTGTATTTAATTGAAAAACCTCCACTGAGCCACAGTTGGAGGTTTTTTTATAATTTATTTGAGCCTAGCATTCTGTATATGGTTGTTTTACCTATATCAAGTTTCTTTGCAACCAACCTCACCTTATTGTCGTACTTTTGAAGGAAATGACTGATAATACGTCTGTTATATTCCTCAAGTGTTGTTTCCTCATAAAGGAAATCTTGGGTCATACTGTTTGAGCTAAAGGTTATATCAGTATCTTCAATTGTGTTGGTATTAGTCATTACGGCGGCTAATTCAATTATTGCTTTCAACTCCCTGACATTGCCGGGATATGCATATTTCTGCAACTTCAAAACAGCTTTTGGAGAGATAGAAAGTTTCTTCAGCTTATTCTTTGCACAGAACTCGTCTACAAAAAACCGGGCTAATAATGGAATGTCATTACCTCTATCGCGAAGTGGGGGTAAATTTATAGGTAGTCCTAACAATCTATAATAAAGGTCTTCGCGGAACTCCCCTTTTTTGACCTGTTCCTGATGGTTTTTGTGCGTTGCGACAATAACACGCAGGTCAAGCTTTACAACTTCATTTCCACCTACACGTGTAACCTCTTCTTCCTGTAGAACACGTAAGAGCTTTGACTGCATGTTCAAATCCATATCACCTATCTCATCAAGAAAGAGAGTGCCTTTATTAGCTTCCTCAAAACGTCCAATCCGTCGGTTGGCTGCACCTGTAAAAGCCCCCTTCTCATGGCCAAACATTTCACTCTCAATGAGTTCTTTAGGAATTGCAGTAACATTAACAGCAACAAAAGGTTTTTTACTTCGTGAAGAGGCAAAGTGTATTGATTTGGCTACCAACTCCTTACCCGTACCTGTTTCACCATATATTGAAACAACAATGTTTGTTTTGGCAGCTTTTTCAATCAGCATGAAAACGTGGTTAATAGCTGGGCTGTTACCCTTGATTAGATTCCCTGATTCATATTTTTTTCCAATCTCTTCCTCTAAAACAGCAATCTTTTGCTTGAGCTTAACATTTTCACGTATATTTCTGGTTATGTTCCATAACCGTTCTTTGGTATCCTGATCCTTTAGTATATAATCATAAGCCCCTTTCTTTAATAGCTCAATGGCAGTAGCTAAATCCTGCTGTCCGGAAACAATAACTACAGGAATGTCATTATTAAATTCACGAACCTGCTTTAACACCTCTAACCCTGTCATATCAGGCAGATTATAATCAAGTGTAATTAAACTAGGATTCTTGTAGAGATTCTTCAGCATGCTTTTTCCATCGGGGAAAACCTCAACATGGTTATCAGGATTGAGCGACAAGTGATATGAGATGATCTTGGCGAAAATCACATCATCCTCCACAAGGAATATTTTGAAAGGCTCTTCAGGCATCTTTTAGATTTTAAGCTAAATTACTAAATATTATAAGTTGCGTTTTACTTAATGCATGAATTCATCGAGATGTGAAAGTAGCAATAGTAAATTCAGAAGTAATTGCCATAACGTATGATGCAATCCGTTTAACTATTGGCATACCCATTGACTCATTGATAATAGTTTTCAATATCCCTGAAGAGAGAGAACACTTCCTGTGCTGATTTGGCGAGCATAAGTTTCATTCTAAACTGCTTAAAATCAGGTAATTCTTTAAAGTAATGAGAATAATGCCGCCTGATTTCGAATAAGGCAGTCAATTCACCTTTCCATTTTATGGATTCAGATAGATGCCGGGAACAAACGGATACTCTTTCGTTAATTGCAGGTAAAGGCAATAGATCACCGGTTGCAAGATAGTGGTTGATCTCTCTGAATAGCCATGGGTTTCCAACTGCTGCTCTTCCCACCATAATTCCATCAACGCCATAGATGTTCTTAGCCTTCAATGCACTTTGCCCATCAATTATATCACCATTTCCGATGACAGGAATATGCATTCGCTGGTTTTTCTTCACTAATCCTATCAATTCCCAGTCTGCTGTACCTGAATACATTTGGGCTCTTGTGCGTCCATGTATTGTAATAGCAGCAATGCCAATATCCTGAAGTTGTTCAGCGAGCTCAACAATTATCTTTGAATTCTCATCCCAACCCAATCTGGTCTTCACAGTTACAGGTATATTAACAGCCTTAACAACGCTTTCAGTAATAGCAAGTAATAAAGGTATATCCTGCAATAGGGCAGAACCTCCTCCTTTATTAACAATCTTACGTACCGGACACCCAAAATTCAGATCAATGAAGTCAGGCTTGGTGTTAGCTGCAACTATTGCAGCGTTGGTCATTGCATCAACCTTATTCCCAAATATCTGGATTCCAACCGGGCGTTCAGCTTCCGAATAGTCCATTTTTTTAATACTCTTCCCAACATCCCGAACAAGGCCATCAGATGCTATAAATTCAGTAATAACAGCTGAAGCCCCCATCTCACGACAGATAATTCGAAATGGTGGATCTGTCACATCCTCCATTGGTGCCAATATTACCGGAAAGTCCCCAAAGTCAGAAGTACCAATCTTCATGTCAATGCTTAAAGGTTGTAAAAATAGAAATTATGTAAATCCAAATCCCTGAAAGTTTTATCACCTATTTGTAAACCGTCTAAATTTTACCATTTATCTATCTGTTATTCTGATACTTACATGACACAAATTGGATCATCAAAAAAGTAAAATAGCATATATGTACCTATCTATTTGTTTATTAGGCATTTACAGAATAATGCACTAAGTATCAAGATTTTTGTCTTATTATAAATTATCATAATTTTGCTATACAACAGAATTTAACCACTCATTTCATTCATTACAAAGTAAATGAAGACCAGACGAGAGTTTATCAAGATCTCGGCCTTAGGAATAGGAGCTGCAGCCATTGCTTCTCAAAGCAATCGATGGGGTTTCGGATTACCTTTATATGCCGATGAAAACAAGAGCAACAAATCAAAGGCCACTAAATTAATACCGACTTATTGCGAGGTGTGTTTCTGGAAATGTGCAGCATGGGCACATGTCGATGACAATGGTAGAATACTTAAGCTCACCGGCAATGCTGACGATCCTCAATGCAATGGACGGTTATGTCCCAGGGGAACCGGTGGTGTTGGGATGGTATACGATTTTGATCGGTTGAAAACACCCCTGATCAGGGTTGTTGAAAATGGAAAGCAAACCTACAGGAAAGCATCATGGGACGAGGCACTTGATTTCATAGCAGAGAAAATGAAAGACATAGCTGCCAAAGATGGACCTGAAAGTATCGCCTTATTTAACCATGGATCTGCCGGAGGCCACTTTACCCATCTGCTGAAAGCATTCGGTTCATCAACCATTACCGCACCTTCATTTGCTCAATGTCGTGGTCCAAGAGAAACCGGCTTTGAAACAACCTTTGGGGCTCAGGTAGGCAGTCCTGAACCAACAGATATACGTGATACTCGTTGTCTGGTGCTGATAGGATCACATATTGGTGAGAATATGCATAATGCCCAGGTACAGGAATTTTCAGAAGCTGTTGATAAGGGTGCTACTATTATTACTGTTGATCCACGGTTATCAATTGCTGCCAATAAGTCAAAGTACTGGCTTCCAATCAAGCCGGCCACTGATATTGCCCTCTTATTGTCATGGATTCATGTGCTTATTGAAGAGGAAATATATAATAAGGAGTACGTTGCAAAGCACACCATAGGCTTAGATCAACTAAAAAACCATGTAAGCACATTCACTCCTGAATGGGCTTATGGCATTACGAATATCAAGCCTTCTGTAATTCGGCAAACAGCTAGGGAGATGGCAGATGCAGCACCTTCAGTATTAATTCACCCCGGTCGTCATGTTACTTGGTATGGTGATGATGCTCAGCGTTCAAGGGCAATTGCCATATTAAACGGATTGCTTGGTAGTTGGGGAGCCCGTGGTGGGTTCTTCATGAAAGAGAGTGCGGGCGTTCCCGACTTCCCTCACCCAGATTATACTAAACCTAAATGGTCATGGCCGGAAGTGTTAAATGGGAAATATCCGTTTGCTTCTATGTCTGTTTCAAATACTTTTATTGAGGCTAGTATCTCGTCGGCAGATAATAAATACCCGATAAAGGCCTGGTTTGTTGCCGGCACAAATCTACCTGTTGCCATTCCAATGATGAGCCAAATGCAAAAAGCACTGCAGGAATTGGAACTTGTAGTTGTTGTTGATACTATGCCCACCGAGGTAACGGGCTTTGCTGATGTTGTGTTACCTGAATGCACCTACCTTGAGCGGCATGATGACCTGCGCGATGTTCCTCACCGGGTACCAACCATTGCGTTACGAGAACCGGCAATTGAGCCTATGTGGGAGTCAAAGCCGGCCTGGTGGATTACCAAGCAGATTGGTGAAAGACTGGGTTTGCATGATTACTTTAAATATGAGGATTTTGAAGAAGTTATAAGCTGGCAACTCCAGCAAAAAGGATTAACTCTGGATGAATTGAAGAGTAAAGGAATAGTTACTTTATCGCGATACAATGAAAGCCCCTATTTAGATCCAAAGGAAGATTATCACTTCAAAACACCTTCCGGCAAAATTGAATTTTATTCTTCAGCTTTAGCATCTGCAGGTTATGATCCTATACCGGTTTACACTCCGCATCCTGAACCTGAGGAAGGTTTTTACAGGCTCATTTATGGAAGAGCCCCTATGCATACTTTCAGCAGAACCGCAAATAATCCAAATTTAACTGATCTCATGGATGAAAATTCGGTATGGGTGCATCCAAAAGTAGCATCACTATGGGGGTTGGAAGAAGGGAAATATACTTACCTGAGAAACCAGGATGGGATAACATCCAATTTCCCTATAAAAGTGAGGGTTACTGAGCGAATACGATGGGATTCAGTATATATGGTACATGGATTTGGCCATAACCAGAAAGAACTCTCAAGAGCTTTTGGCAAAGGAGCCAATGATACACAATTAATAACTAATGTAATGATTGATCCACTGATGGGAGGTACAGGTATGAGAGGCAATTTTGTAACCTTTACTGCTACAGGAGCAACTGAAGATAAGGAGGCAGCTTTATGAGATACGCCATGGCCATTGATACGCTGAAATGCGTTGGATGTAGTGATTGTGTTATTGCTTGCCAGATGGAAAATAATGTTCCTATAGGCTTTTGTCGTGATTGGGTAGTTGAAAGTGTACACGGCTCATACCCAGAGGTTGGACTTGAATTGCGCTCTGAACGCTGCAATCATTGCGAGAATGCTCCATGTGTTCGGTGTTGTCCAACTGGAGCCAGTCATATTGTAGAAGGAGGAATTGTATTGGTAACACCGAATAAGTGTATTGGCTGTGGAGCCTGTATTCAGGCTTGTCCTTATGATGCCCGCTACTCTCATCCTGAGGGTTATGTAGATAAATGCACTTTCTGTAACCACAGGGTTATTGACGGTCTCAATCCTTCATGTGTGGCTGTTTGTCCAACAAAATGCATGTATTTTGGCGACCTGGATGATGCTAATTCCGATATTTCAAATATTCTGGCTACGCGAAAATATAAGGCACTTGCTCCTGAAGCCGGCACTAATCCACAGATATTCTATTTAGTTTGATCCTCTAATACAAAAATAAGATGAATGAAGAACTATTTGTAAGCGGACGAAATATACCTAATATTGATCCCTTTCTGAATATTTGGCACTGGCAAATCCCAATCTATCTTTTCTTAGGAGGCCTAGCTGCCGGTATTCTATTTTTTGCTGCCTTGTTCACTATACTGGGCAAGGCTGATAAAATGGAGTCCACAGTAAAAAAAGCACCTATTATTGCACCAATAGCTTTAATATTTGGTCTGCTTGCCCTGTTTCTTGACTTAAAACATGAGCTCTTTTTCTGGCGCTTATATACCACTTTCCGGATTGAATCACCCATGTCATGGGGAGCTTGGGTTTTAATGGCCATAACCCCTCTTTCAATTGTATGGGTTGCCAGTTATGCCAAAGAACTCAAGCCGGGTTGGGACTGGAAGTTTGGTTTTCTTAATACATTTGAGACATTTGTTATCAAGAACAGACTTGGATTAGCATGGATAATTATTGTGTTATCAGTTATACTCGGTATTTATACAGGTATTTTGTTGTCAGCATTTAATGCAAGGCCACTCTGGAATACCAGTATTCTAGGACCTTTATTTCTGGTTTCTGGTATGTCAACAGGCGCCGCAACAATCCTTATCATGAGCAAATCAGCTGAAGAAAGACGATTAATGAGTGGCATTGACCTCTTGTTGATCATAATTGAGCTTTTCTTCATTACCCATATGATAATGGGTTTTCAGGCTGGCTCACAAACTCAGATTGATGCAGCACAATTATTTCTTGGAGGTCCATTCACTGTACCTTTCTGGGTTTTTGTGGTTATCTTGGGCCTGGTATTCCCTGCCATTCTAGAGATAATGGAACGTTTAGGTTTACATATGCCAGTAATTATTCCCGTGGTATTAGTGTTATTGGGAGGTCTGATTTTTAGGTTCATAATGGTTGAGGCAGGACAGATCACACGTTATCTCTATTAAATAACATGAAATAAAGCTGTAATCACTGATTGAATAATAGATAAATTAAGAATACGAATATCAAATTCAGCTATGATTTGACCCTTTAAAAATACTCCAATGCAAAGAAGCCAATTATACAG
>JAEYXG010000355.1 GCA_023428585.1 Bacteroidota bacterium | reverse complement strand
CTCCACAAGGGTGTGGCTGCAAAAGTAATATAGCTGCCATCCTTAGAGAAAAAGGGGTTACTGTAATGCTCGCAGGCAACATGGGCGAAGGGGCCCTTAATGTGCTTCAAAATAACGGTATTCAAGTTTTCCGCGGTTGTTCGGGTGATATTCATCAATTGGTGGAATCTTACCTTAAGGGTGCTATTGAAGATTCAGGGGTAGGATGTCATCAGCATGAAAACCATGGTGAAGGCCATGTGTGCAACCATTGAAAGTTGTGGTTAAGAAGATAAACTCTCGTATATTCTCTCCTCTCTGCTTGAGGTAAGACTTTGGAATATCTTACTTTTCACCCGGCTGAGAGCTGGTTTTTGAACATTCTACTTTTCTATCATCAATAGCATAGGAATCACAGGAGATTTACTTTCCATCTTCATGATAACCGGCTTATCTCTCATGAATTTTCGCGGCTTTTTTGGCTGCCGCTCTTTTAACATAGGCTTCATTGATGCTCCCTTCACTCTCACCAGCGTTATTGCTGTACAGGGCACCTGATCGGCCAACTCTATATATTCTATGTTGGCTAGCCTGAAGGTTGATACGGGATTCTTCTGATCCAATAGCTGGAAGTAGACATCGCCCCCCCGCCTTTTTATCCTGTAATTATAGTACCGCCTAGTGGATATCTCAACACTGGAGGGCTCCAGGCAGGTTTGTGGTTCCTGCTGCCGTAAAAGGTTGCTTCCTATTAACTCCCATTCTACAAATTCACAGCAGATGCCTATCTGGTCAAAAAATTGAGCATTATCGTAAAAGTGAATGGTATCGGCAGTAAAATACAAACTGTCTTCATTGCATCCCACCATGGAAAAATAATTGTAATCGCTATCTTGCCTTCCTTCGTGGATGACCTGCCTCAAGTGCTTACGAGTTATAGGACTTGCTTGCGAAAATACTTCACCTGCTGAAAACATAAAGAAATATAGCAACAATATATATTTGGTTTTCATACAGTTATTAGAGTTCCTGCCGCAATTGGTCAGTTTTGTGTTGATGATGCCACTGCTTTATGGTGCGAGGTTCACCTCCCCATTTTGTTTGCTCATGCCACAAACAGGGATGAAAATCTCATTTCAAAGTTAGGAAAAATATTAACCGGACAATAAAAGCTGCAATCCAAAGCAAATCATTATCTGTTTATCTGACCAGGTTGATTATCCGGTTCCATATCTCCGTATGGTGGTAAAGTGTTACCAGCTGCTGATCGGCAAGGGCATATCCTGATGTTTTCTGGCTTGTAAAGAGGCGTGGGGCTGAGGAATCATGTTCAGATGTTGACAGGTTCCACCGAAGGATTATCAGCTGAATGTTGGGGTTGTTTTTCTCTACCAGCCTATAGTTAGGGCGCACAAGAGCTGTAGCATTATCCTTTTCGCTGTTAGGCACCAATCCCGATAAATTACCATACCGCTCCATGGCACTGACATCATAATAGGCATATTCCTTTAATTCGGCCGGTGAGAGATCGCTCAATTCATTCCGTAGCATGGTAACCATATCAGTAGCGGGCTGTTCTTCCCGTAATGTGGCAATATAATCATCCATGCCCTGCTTAAACTCAGCAGCGGCTGCCTGGTCTGTTTCCAGCAACAACCGGTAGGCTTTCTCCATCTCATTTATATTATCCTCAATAGACACCTGTTCTGAGCCACCTTGATTTTTTTGCGCTTCTTTGATCAGTGCTTCCAAGTATTGCTGCTTCGTGACCCGGTTATACAACGGCATCTGCTTATTAGCGATTACTGTGGTTTCATATTGCCCGTTAAAATAAACAGGGCAACCATTAAACTCGACTGTTTTCACTGGTTCGATGTAAATATCACCGACCACAGAAAGGTGAAACAGTTTGGAGGGATCATTGAAGTAAAGTGTGAGCGACGAACCTCCCTTGGTATAGACCTCCTGACCTTCCTTGATATAAGGCTCTGCCAATAAATCCATATAACTATCAGTTCCATATACCTTTAGCCGGAATCCCTGAGGCGGGTTGAATTCCCGAAAGGTGGCGAAGACAGGAAAACACTGCGCCGGGGGATTATTGCTAGCGCCGGCTATTTTCCTTATTACTTCGCCTCTTCGGAATGGAAGGAAAGAAACTCCTTCCTCAATTGTAACCTGGTCAGTATATTGTTTATTCTCTTGTGACCAACCTACCAGAGGCATCAAAATCAAGATTATACAAACTAAATCCAGCTTTCTCATCTGCTACTTATCAGGCATTTGAAAGATTGATGCATCGGGGTTCGTTGCTTTGACAGTAATCGTTTACTTTTTCACGAATTCAACACGGCGGTTTTTGGCCCTGCCTTCTGATGTGTCGTTCGTGTCTATTGGCTTGCTTAAGCCATGCCCCTTAGCCGTAAGCCGGTCAGCAGCAATACCCAACTGCTGAAGCTTTGCACAAACAGCCTGAGCCCTTTCTTCCGATAGTTTCTGATTTAATGCTGCATTTCCGGTATTGTCAGTATGTCCTTCAACCGAGAACTTTAAATCAGGGTATTTCTGCATCAGGGCAAATATCTCGTTTATGGTACCCATGGATTGGGGTTTTATAGTTGACTTCCCTACATCGAAGGTTATTCCATAGGTTATAATCTTGCCATCAGTCATCAGTTTATCATACAGTGGAACTGCACCTTTGGCTATACGAATATTCTTGATGTGGAACATGCTGTTGTCATTTCCGCCACGGGCAAAAAACCTAACGGTTGAGAGCTTTGCCGTGATGTTGGGTATATTGGCCACCCGCTTTTCATCCATATATATTTTCATGGCACGCTGGTTGAATGAAATGGCGCAATGATGCCAGCCCTGACTGTTATCGAATGTTTCACTACCACTGCGTTCACTGCTGGTGTGCAGATTCCATGAGAAGTTATATACATTGGAGCTTGTCCAAAAACTGGAACTAACCACATCATCTCCTCCCTCATCGACAAATTCAATGAAGTGCTCCTTTTCATTTTCATCAATCAGCAAGTCATATTCCAGTGTGAATGCATCGGGCAGGTATTTGTCGGCCGGGTTTCTGAACAATGGTGTAATATAGGTATAGCCTACAAGAGCTATCACGTTTTCACCATCAACGGTTGCAATTTCGGCACCACCTTCAATAAGGTCCCATTTGGAAGGGAACTCTCCAACCTGTTCACCTTTCAGGTCGTCTTCAAAAATCACTTCATTACCGGGTACAAAGTCATATTTGGTGTAACCCATCTTAGGCTTCTGCTGTGATTTAGATGAATTTGATTTCCCGTTATTGGTATTGCCACTGTCACCATTTTCATTACTTGTATCCTCTTCAGCCTCAGCCTCTGCTTTGTCCGATTCCTTTGCAGCTTTTCCCTTTTTGTCCGAATTCTTCACTGACTCCTCCGTTTTGTCAAGTCCCTTATCAACAGCCTCCGCAGCTTTATCCTCAATGCGATTCTCAACCTGCCCTACAGCTCTATCCTTTACATTCTTGCCAACTTTCTCCACCCATGTTTGAGCATCAACCTGAGCATAAAAAAACAGGAACATGACCATTAAGTATGCTAACTTATTCATAATGAAAAGTATTTAGTTATTAAAACAACGTTTCCTGCGTCCCCCGACGCAACAAATGTAGAGAGGTGTTAAATTCAATGATTGGAAAAAAACGACAAATCACATTTTTCCTTCAGATTTTCCTGAAAACATCTTGACCACCTGTAGGTTCCGGTGAAAGAAATAGTTTGGTGTTTCGCCTATTATGCTTTTAAAATCGTTGATCAGATGTGATTGGTCGAAGTAATTGCCATCAAAAACAAGGTTCTGGTAGTCAATGGCATTTTCCTGCTTTATTTTCGACCAGAGGAAGTCAAATCGTACTATACGCATGAGGGTCTTGGGACTTACACCCGTGCGTTTTATAAAATTGCGCTGAAGGGTGCGGGAACAGTGACTATACTCCAGCATGATGTCCTTAAGGAGTGTAGTGGTTCCCTTCTCTACAATTTTATCGTAAAGTTCATCAATCTCATCAGGAATATAAGGTGTTTGCTGATGGGAGAAGATGAAATCAGTAAAATAGCCAATGCGCTGTTCGGTGGTGGTCATCCCCGAAAGGGTTTGCCATAGCGGAAAGAAGATGTTGCGGGGAAGACTTATGCTGCGTTTGGCTACGGGTGTAAGGTTCAACCCGAAAATACGTGAAATCACGGTGGGCTTGAAAGCTACGATGAAGGTGTCCATCTCACCATGAAACTTTAATACGATGGACTGAGGTATGATGGGTGCTATGAAATAGGGTTCAAGCTGTATATTCACCTTATCCACAATGAGAGGAACATCCCTGAAATGGAATACAAGGGAGATGTCAGGACGAGGAATAAACTTCTCCTCAAGTGAATACTCCTTGAAGTGAAAGATCTCGAACTGACGTATAAGCCAGTCGTGATTTCCTTCTGTGCTGTTAAAATGCTCTACCTTAAACATACGGCCGCCTGCCACATTATGGATTACACAGGCAAATGTATGAAATCAGGTTCAATCAGAGAAGACACTATTCATGCATTGATGAAAAAATCAACAGAATATTTGCTTATATGGAAATATTTTGCTATATTTATACTTCTGTTTCAGCCTCTTGCCAGTCATCACGACTGTTCGGCAATATGATGCTCATAGGCTTGAGCAGTGTTGCTGCCTTTTTGAAATTAAATGAATAATAGATACCGGCGTTTTATAGCCTGAGATGCCATGGCAAGGGAGTTGTTCCAATTGATTCCAGGTACAGGGGCTGATCTTTTCAGGTGAATTTCTACTTAAAATTATACTGAACTACAAGTTTATTTGCAAAACTTGGAGTATAAGTTATATTTTTATATAACTTTAGTGCTGTATAAGTTGCAAACCAACACCGTAGAAACATGAAAACACCTTTTACCCTGGTTTCCTTAATGCTGATTGTTCTTTCCATTTCCCTATCACCCGGCAAGGCACAAGTCGCGCCAAATGCACCAACCGGCTGGTCAATTGTTGCCTCCTATAC
>JAEYXG010000281.1 GCA_023428585.1 Bacteroidota bacterium | reverse complement strand
TTCTCAGCTCTCGTCAGGGCTACATAAAATAGCCGGCGTTCCTCTTCTATCTCGGCTCGGGTACTTAGCGACATGTTTGAGGGGAACAGGTTCTCTTCCATACCAACTATGAATACATATGGAAACTCAAGTCCTTTGGCTGCATGAATAGTCATCAGCACTACCTTGTTATTGTCGTTGCCTTTGTCGTCATCGGCATCGGTCATCAAAGCAATATCCCTCATAAAGACATCAAGAGTTCTCTCATCACTTATTATTTCATCATCATCCAACAATGGCATCGGCTCCTCTTCCCGCTCAGTGAAATCTTTAATGGCATTGAGTAATTCTTCAGTGTTCTGATACTTTGATATACCCTCATCTGATTTGTCAGACATCAGTTCATGCATTAATCCTGAGCTGATGGCAATCTGCTGTGCCAGGTTATAAGCATCAACCTTGTGCAGTTTATAGTGAAGGCTCTGTATCATAGTAGCAAACTGCTCAACTTTTGCTATTGTACCTGAAGGCAATGTGGGCAGATATCTCCCGGCATTGAGTGCTACCGCATGATTGCTAATTCCGTTTTCACCGGCAGCCATTTCAATTTTCTCGAGCGTGGTTTTACCAATTCCACGTGTTGGATAGTTCACTATCCTTTTAAAGGCTTCATCATCTGAAGGATTGACCACCTGCCTATAATAGGCAAGCAAATCTTTGATTTCCGCTCTTTTGTAGAATGACAGGCCACCATAGATCCTATATGGTATATTTAATTTACGCAGTGACTCTTCTATTGCCCTTGATTGAGCATTTGTACGATACAACACGGCGAAGGCACTGTTGGGCTGCTGCTGATTCATCTTCAGTTCAAAGATGCTGTTGGCAACCATGTTGCCCTCTTCAGTTTCTGAAGTTGCCTTCAATACCTGTATCAGGTTGCCTTCATCGTTATCTGTCCATACTTCCTTGAATATCTGGTCCTTATTGTTTGATATGATGCTGTTGGCTGCGTTTACAATAGTTTGCGTGGATCGGTAATTCTGTTCAAGCTTGAAAAGCTTAACATCAGGGTAATCACGCTTGAAGTTGAGAATGTTCTGTATGTTGGCACCTCTGAATGAATAGATGCTTTGGGCATCATCACCTACAACGCATATATTCTCATGCCTGGCAGCCAATTGCTTTACAATAAGGTATTGGGCATGATTTGTATCCTGATACTCATCAACCAATATATACTTGAATTTATTCTGGTACTTGTAAAGCACTTCACCATAATCACGGAACAGAACATTGGTTTTGAACAGCAGATCATCAAAATCCATAGCTCCGGCCCTGAAACAGCGTGCATCATAATAGCTGTATATCTCACCAATCATAGGTTTCTGAGCAGCACTATCCTGTGAAAGCAGTTCGGCATTGGCATTATATTCAGCGGCTGATATCAGGTTTGATTTTGCTGCTGATATACGCGATAACACTGTGTTTAGCGGATATTGTTTGGGATCGAGGTTCAGATCCTTCAATATGGCTTTTAAAACACTTTTTGAGTCATCAGTGTCATAAATGGTAAAATTTGACGGGTAGCCCAGTACATGTCCTTCAATTCTCAGAATCCTGGCGAAAATGGAGTGGAAAGTACCCATCCACACATTGCGCCCTTCAATGGAGCCAACCAGCTCCATGATTCTGCTTTTCATTTCACGCGCTGCCTTGTTGGTGAAGGTAAGTGCCAGGATGTTAAAAGGGTCAACACCCTGACTAAGCATATAAGCTATTCGATAGGTTAATACTCTTGTCTTTCCCGACCCGGCACCTGCTATCACCATAACGGGGCCTGCTGATGATGTCACTGCAAGTTGTTGTGCAGCATTAAGTTGATCTAGTATTTCAGTCACTGATGATTAATTATTGCCGACAAAATTAGGTAAAAATGTACTCCCTGTTAAAGGGTTGTTGATTAGTAGTGCCAATTGTAATGCCAATTTCCACCAACATGATGATAATATTAACTGTCAATAAGGTTTTATTATGCATCAGATTGGAGGGTAATGGAAAAGATTTTTTTATAACATATGGATATTTATGGAATGTTAGATTACTTTTTAATCTTTTGGGTATAAATACTTACCAATAAACAGCCAACGTGAAACAACAGGAAAGTATACGAACGATTATAGAGGAAATTGTTGACCGTCAACTGGAGCGAAATCAGCCACCTGAAACTGGTCGTACCTACAACAGGCTTGTTAGCCAGTCTTTTACTGATGAGGAAGCCCGCATGTTGATTTCAAGGACCATTCAGATTGAATTATATAGATTAATGCGATTTGGTGAACCTTTCAATCAGGCCCGTTTTGTTTCCAATCTGAATCAGTTACCTGACCTACCTGATGCTGACTGAGGAAAAAGTCTGTTGAGAGTGAAAGTTTATAAAATAATGGGGGATCAATTAAGCTAATGAAAGTGAAACAATTATTGGAGCCGGTGGCTCAGTGAAAGGAGGGCAATTTTCTTTTAAAACAAGCTTAACATCTTCTTGATTTATTTATTAAAACTTAAACAACCAAAACAATGAAAAAATACGCACTTTTATTAATGGTAGCAATGTTTGCATTCGCTTCATGCGAGAAAGACCAAATAACAAACGATGAACTGGCACTCAAGAAAAAACCGGCCAATTCGAATTCCAACAACAATGGAGGAGGCAATGGTGGGGGCGGTAACGCCTTCTGGATTGTTCCCAACCAGGACAACCTGACCATACATGTTGGCGAAACGTATCAACTATCGGTAGCTCCTGTGGCCTATGTATGGCCTGAAGTTGAATGGTACACGAATGATCAGCAAATATGCCAGTCATATTGGGATGGGCATATTCAGGGCAATAGTGTTGGTGTAACAGTAATATCGGCCTACCATTATCGTGACAACGGAAATGCGTTGCATGATAACATAATTGTAAACGTGATTCAGTAATCTGAAAGTTCAGGCTGAATCATTTTCCTTTCCCTATTCCTTAACATTTTTCTCTTAAGAAACGAGGATGCCGGTCAGTAATTTACTGACCGCAACAAGAGGTGGTTACCTGAGTTCTCCGCCTCCAAAGATGCAAACACCTTTGATGACCAGTGTTTTCGACTTGTCAACAATGGTGTTGTGTCTTTTATCGGCAAACCCTCCAAGTATGCTTGTCATCTCCAGTTTGGTATTCCAGTCGGCTGGTATTATAAGTGTTGAACCTCCAAAAATTGAGGTCATCTCCATGTATACCGTTGTTCCAGGTTCAATGGTTGATTGTGTAAGGTCAATGTTTGAACCGCCAAATATAGAGACTACGGTGCCTCCCTTGAAGTTGCCTGAACGAACAATGCGTTCATTGCCTCCAAAAATAGCCGTTTCATTAAGGTAATCACCTTCAACTGTTCCTTCTTTCAAGCGGTCCTTCATCCAATGCCCCTTACCCCAAAAATCAGGCCTCATAAATATGATAGCCAATCCGGCAATAATTATGAGTATAGGCCAAAAATAATCTATGGCATGGCCGGTATATCTCTTATACATAAACAACCCGCCAACAACAATGAGCGTGGCACCCCATGCATAATTCCGCTCCGACAGGCTCAGGATACCAATTGCTATCAATAGCATTTGCCATGAAAAGATAACCCTCCATACTGAATGGTCAATCATTCCGGCCTGATGCGCAAAATAGAACCCGCCAAACAATATCAGCATTACTCCTAATACCGTTGTCTTGTTTAATTGTACACCTTTTTCAATCTTTTTGTCTTCGTTTTCCATCGTGTGTTGCTTATTAATTGTCATACAAATATATGAATAATACAATGTTCTTCGTGGCATTGAAATCAGCATCTTTTTTTTGAGTTTAATACTCGTTTTAAAATACTGCTACATTATTGAAATGCCCCTGAAACAAGCAATCAAAATGAATTGCCATTTGTTCTTATCGGATGAAACCAATATTATTGTCATGCAATCAGTGAAACGTGAGAAAGTTATAGTAGTAGGCGGAGGATTTGCAGGTATACAATTGCTTAAACACATTGACCAGGAAAGGTTTGAAGTATTATTAATAGATAAATTGAATCATCATCAGTTCCACCCCCTCTTCTATCAGGTAGCAACTTCTCAAATTGAACCCGGCAGCATTTCATTCCCATTACGGAAAATATTGCAAGATAGAAAAAATACCCAGATCAGAATGGCTGAGGTTACCTTGATTGATCCCGATAATCATTCAATCATGACAACTATTGGCAGTTTTCATTACAACAAGCTGATTATTGCAGCCGGCTGCAGCACCAATTACTTCGGTAATGAAGAGATGAAAAAGAATACCTATTCGCTGAAATCTACCTATGATGCCATTAAAATAAGGAATAACATACTGCAGAACTTTGAAGACCTATTGTCAGTTAAGCCCGAAGAAAGAGAATTTCTTGAAAACCTCGTAATTATAGGTGCAGGACCTACCGGTGTGGAACTGGCAGGAGCATTCTCTGAAATAAGGAATAACATATTACCCAAAGACTATCCGAGAATCAATTTCAAGAACCTTAAAATATTCCTTATTGAAGGTAGCGGGCATACCCTTAATAATATGAGTGAAATGGCAATGGAGGCTTCTGAAAGATATCTTAAGGGAATGGGCGTTGAAATATTGACCAATGTTATGGTGAAAAGCTATGATGGAGAGATTGTCAATCTAAGTAATGGTAATTCAATAAAGAGCAAACAGGTTATTTGGACAGCCGGAGTTACCGGGAATGTGATCAAAGGACTTTCACACGAAGTATTATTCCACAATAGATATATGGTTGATCGATTCAACCAGGTGAAAGGATACTCCGATATATATGCCGTTGGTGACATTGCCTATATGGAAACGCCCAAATACCCGAAAGGGCATCCTCAGGTAGCCAATGTGGCCATCAATCAGGCTAAGAATCTTTCACATAACCTAAAAAGACTTATACAGAATAAACCGTTGGTGGAATTTGAGTATAAAGACAAAGGAACCATGGCCACCATTGGCAAGAAGAAAGCTGTGGTTGATTTGCCCTATTTGAAATTCAGGGGTTTTTTTGCATGGCTGGTATGGATGTTCCTTCACCTGATGCTAATACTTAGTGTTCGTAATAAAATGGTAATTTTCATTAACTGGGCATGGCTTTTCTTTACCAGGGATACATCGCTGAGACTTATATTGAAGGAACAGCAATAATATAAGGATATTTGCCATGCACTGGCTGCCAATTCAGATGTTGCTCATTGATTGTACGGTATGGTTATGCAACAAAGCTTTGTTATTCTAAGGTATTTTTTACCTTTGAGCCAATGAATACCTTCCATTACCCACATCCCTTTATTACTGAAAGTGGCGAACAGATCCACGGTCTGGAAATTGCCTATCACACTTATGGTACTATAAATAAGGAGCGCGATAATGTAGTTTGGATATGTCACGCTCTTACTGCCAATTCTGATGTTGCTGACTGGTGGCCAGGTATGGTGGGTGAAGGCAAGTATTATGATTCTGCCAAATACTTTATAGTTTGTGCAAATGTGTTGGGATCATGTTATGGTACAACTGGACCACTTAGTATGAATAAAGTGACCGGGAAACAATGGCTGCATCACTTCCCTTCCATAACAATCAGGGATATTGTAAAGTGTAATGACCTGTTGAGGCAACACCTGGGCATTGAGCGCATTCATACCGTTATTGGAGGATCCATCGGTGGATTCCAGTCAATGGAGTGGGCTATCATGCAACCTGAGATATTTGATCAGATAGTATTGATAGCATGCAGTGCTAAAGCAAGTCCGTGGGTTATAGCTTTCAACGAATCACAACGAATGGCCCTGATGGCAGATGGTACTTTCAGTCGTGGATTTAGGAGCAGGGGAGTAGATAGTATTATTCCTAAAGAAACGGATGGGTGGGAAGGATTAAAAGCTGCCCGTTCCATTGCACTATTGAGTTACCGAACATCGGAAGCATATAACCTGACGCAATCTGAAACATCGGATGAAAAACTGGCTGATTACCGTGCATCTTCCTATCAACAGTATCAGGGTGAGAAACTGGTGAAACGGTTTAATGCCTATTCCTATGTGATCCTAACGCGGTTCATTGATTCGCATAATATCTTCAGGGACCGTCCTGATATTATGGAGTTGCTTGGTGCAATCAAAGCACGCACTCTTGTTGTAGGGATCACCACTGATATACTATATCCCGTAAGCGAAAAAAAATACCTTACCTCACTATTCCCCGGGGCTGTCTATAGAGAGATCTATTCTGATTTCGGGCACGATGGGTTTCTCATTGAAGATGAGAAGTTAACCAACCTCCTAAAAGAGGTTTTTGATTAGCTATGACTGTTTCTGTTCTCATCATACACCTGCACATAAGCTTCATCATTCTTAAGTTTCAAGGCATTTTGAAGTAATTCTGACCCACACTCATTGTATCCCGATTCAATCAGGTAAAAGGATGCCCTGACATTTATGCTGTTGGCGATGTAGGCTAGACAGAAACACCCAAAAGGAACAATGGTCATAAATGTTAAGAAATTTGCATTTTATATAAAAGAATACTATATTGCGATGAATTAATCAAACCATATAGCAATGTTCATTAAAAGTTTATTGGCACTGCTCATTTTAATGTGTGTTTTAGCAGTTAAATCGTTTTCTCAGGATTATTTTGAATCAATTTATTTACCTGACAGTCTGGTAGTTTATGATTTAGCAGTAAATGAGCAAAGTGAGTTATTCGTAACTGCTCATTCTGTTTATACAAACAATAGTTGGATTTTAAAATCATCAGATAATGGACAAACATGGCAAACAGTATATGAATATATTTTCGGCCCAGCAGGTGTAATTAAAATAAATCCAGAAGGAACAATATATGCTTTAGCTGAATATGACTGGCAAGAATCTTCACTCATTAAATCAATAGATAA
>JAEYXG010000212.1 GCA_023428585.1 Bacteroidota bacterium | reverse complement strand
TGATGTTGAAATATCAATTCGATATCCCCAATTTTACCCGGCGTTTTTTATATCAGCACATAATTCATAAAAATTTTAGTTGTTTATAAGGAGATTCACTATTTTTACCCATCAAAACAGTTGTAATGCATAAGAGATGGGTTGTTAAGCCTAAAGGTGATCCGGCAAAGGTTCATTCTTTAGCTGAGGCGTTAAATATTAGTGAAGTAGTTGCCGAATTACTTGTTCAACGGGGTATATACACATTTCAGGAAGCCAAGTCCTTCTTCAGGCCTGACCTTGATGAACTGCATGATCCTTTCCTTATGAAAGATATGGATGCAGCCATTACCCGTATCTTTGATGCTATTGAAGAGAAAGAGAAAATTCTGGTTTATGGGGATTATGATGTTGACGGCACTACCGCCGTGGCACTCGTTTATACATTCCTTCTAGAGTCTGGCGTGTCAGAGAACCTTATAGATTTCTATATCCCCGATAGATACTCAGAGGGTTATGGAATCTCCATTCAAAGTATTGATTATGCAAAAAAAGAGGATTTCAAACTCGTAATTGCATTGGATTGTGGCATAAAAGCGATTGAAAAAATAGACTACGCCAATAATCTGGGGGTTGATTTTATCATTTGTGACCATCATCGGCCCGGCGATTCTATTCCTGAGGCAATTGCCGTGCTTGATCCTAAACGTCATGATTGTAATTACCCTTACAAGGAATTATCAGGATGCGGTGTAGGGTTTAAGCTAATTCAGGCAATTGGAATCAGAAAGAACATTCCATTTGCTTCCCTTACAAAATATCTTGACCTCGTAACAGTAAGCATAGCTTCTGATATTGTACCCATTACCGGTGAAAACCGTATACTCGCCACTTATGGTTTAAAATTGTTGAATACAAAGCCCAAAGCTTGTTTTGAAGCGATACTGCGATATGCCAATATAACTAAAAATGGCAATGGGAATGCAACTACCAATGGAATAAATGACCTTTCAACTACTGACCCCTGTTACTTCTGTCGGGAACTTACCATTTCTGACCTTGTATTCCTGATAGGCCCCCGTATCAATGCCGCCGGTAGAATTGAGAGTGGCAAGAATGCAGTGAGGCTTCTTATCTGTGACAATCAGGCTGATGCTGAAGTATTGGCAACACAGATAAATGATTTCAATACTACCCGGCGTGATCTTGATTTGAATACAACTGACATGGCATTGGAGAGCATCAAAAACTTATCACGATTGCAGAATTCACGCTCAACCGTTGTTTTCAACAAGGAGTGGCATAAAGGAGTTATCGGAATTGTTGCTTCTCGATTGATTGAAACTTATTATCGCCCCACTATTGTCCTTACACAATCAAATGGATTAATTACCGGATCAGCCCGTTCAGTAAAGGATTTTGATATTTATGATGCCATTGATGAATGCAGTGATCTGCTTGAACATTTCGGAGGACATAAATATGCCGCAGGCTTGTCAATGAAACCTGAAAATCTTGATGCATTCATTGAAAAATTTGAGAGCGTTGTTTCATCTAAAATAACTGATGAAATGATGACACCCGAAGTGGAGATAGATCTTAAGCTTACCCTCAATGAAATAAATTTCAAATTCATTCGACTAATCAAGCAATTTGCGCCTTTCGGACCGGGCAATCCATCACCTGTATTCCAAACTGACGGGGTAATTGATAATGGCAATGGCCGTTTATTAAAAAGCAAACACCTGAAACTAACGCTCGGCCATATAGACTATGCTTCAAATCCAATTCCGGCAATTGGATTTCAACTGGGTGATCATTTTAATTATATAAGCAAAGGACAACCTTTTAATATCTGCTATCACATTGAAGAGAATGAGTGGAATAACAAAAAAGAGATTCAAATCAACATCAAGGATATAATGGTAGATTCAGTAAATGACAAAACATGAACTGCCAAAATTTCAAATGCAGAGTTTAAGAACTATTAGAACCTTATAAAGGTCTTGATCATCAGGAATATACCAAATATCACCAACAATATGCCTACACCATGGTTCAACCTGATCAGCAATTTTGGCTTCAGATACTTTTTAAGATGATTTGCAACAAATACCTTTAACAAATCAGTTGAAAATATGGTCAATAGTGATCCGGCAAAGAACACCTTAACTGAAACTGACTCTGTTCCATAACTGGCACTAACGGTCACCATAACTGAAATCCAGAAGAGCCAAACAAAGGGATTGGCAAAATTCAGGAAAAAACCTTTGAAAATATAAGTAATGGGTGGTGGCTTTTTAATGTTATCAAGCATCTCGTCAGTGGCCACTTGTACCTTCCTCAAGTAGGTTACAATTCCAAACGCAATAAGAATTATACCGCCAATAACACCGAAAACAATTCCATTGCGTTCATTGCCGAATATTTGAGCTGCTCCAAGATAGCAAAACCATACCAGGGCCAAATCACTTAAAAATATTCCTGTAGCCAGCAGTGTTCCCCTATAAGGCCCCCGGTGAATACTGGTTTGAATGAGTGTAAATAGTGCAGGCCCCAGCATTATTGCCAGAGTAAGCCCTAAAATCATACCTTCAAACAGGGGATGCATACAACAAATTAGATTTTCCTGAAGTTGTTATCGAGATATTCTTCCCAATGCGTGAGTTGATCCTTTTTAATTACCCTGGGAAATTTATGCTGTCCGCCTTCCTTACCCAGTGTCTTCATGTATTTGTAGAATAGCTCCAATGGCAATAACTCCACTTTTACATCACGTATGGCAGCAATTCGCTCTACCCTATAGTCATCATTCAGATCTTTTAAATTTTGGTCAATCTGGTGTTTAACCAATTGCTCATCAATGGATTTCCAATCACCCGATACTCCCAGGTACCATTTATGTGCAAACATGCTCTCATGCTTTATACCTGCAACAGTAAATTCAGGGACTGAAATGTTAACCTGTTCTTCAAGCAATTGAATTGCCCTGTTCATATTATCCTGTGAAAGGTGCTCCCCACACAAGTTCAGATAATGCTTGATCCTTCCGGTAATAATTATTTCCGACTTCTCCTTTGAAGTAAATTTAACAGTATCGCCTATCATGTAGCGCCATGCACCGGCGCAGGAAGAGAGCAGAAGCGCATATTCCTTGCCTTCTTCAACTTCGCCTATTGTCAGGGTTGTGGCATTGGGATTAACATTACCCTCATCATCAAAGTTTTCACTACTAAAGGGTACAAATTCAAAAAACAGTCCGTTATCAAGCACTAATTGCATACCATTGGTGTTTGGACGACTTTGGAAAGCAATGAATCCCTCAGATGCCAGATACGTTTCAATGTATGTCAATGGTTTTGCAAGTAGTTTCTCAAAGGTTTTCTGATATGGTGCGAATGAAACCCCACCATGTACATAAATTGAGAGGTTGGGCCAAATATCATGTATTGTATCAACTTTATAATGGTCAATGATTCGTTCCATGAGTATCTGTAGCCATGCAGGCACGCCAACAATTACTCCAATATCCCAATCCTTTGCCTTTTTTACTATCTCATCAAGTTTAGTTGTCCAGTCGCGTTCTTTTGAAATCCGGTTACCGGGTTTATAAAAATGCTGAAACCAAAAAGGAATATTACCGGTGGTAATGCCTGAAAGGTCGCCTTCATAATATGTGCCATTGAAAAGCAAATGAGTACTACCGCCAAGCATTAGAATGCCCTTTTCGTAGAAGTCTCTGGGAAAATCATACTTTGCCAATGAAAAAATCTGACGGATGCTGGTTCTTTTAATTGCTTTAAGCATATCAGAAGTAACCGGGATATACTTGCTTGTTGCTTCACTGGTACCTGAGCTAAGTGCAAAATACTTTACCTTCCCCGGCCAGGCAACAAATGATTCACCATGCAATGTTCGATACCACCATTTTTGATGAATTGAATTATAATCGTTAAGGGGTACTGTAGCTTTAAACTTCTTTATAAGATTCTTTTCCCTCAACATTTCATCAAAGCCATATTCTTCACCCAGTGCAGTAAATTGAGCCCTGCTTATCAGTTTTCTTAAAGTCACCTCTTGCTGTTTGGCAGGGGTTAACTTACTGATTTTATCAAATGGGATTTTACTTGGAAATGCAATGGCGCCTTTGATAATTGATCCTAATATCGGCATTAGCTGAAGAATTTAGATTGTGGTTAAAAGAGGTTGTAAAATTACGCTAATTTTATTTGCCAATAATCATCACCCTTTATCATCCAAACAAATAAGACATAAGTATCCCCTTGCTGTTTGTTATAACAACAATCCATTATGCAACCACCGGTAAGTAATTACCTTCTGGCTCTGGCCTTATATCTCTCTATGATTTCAGCTTCCCGGCTTTTATCAGAAATATAAATTGTAGTCTTTCCCCCATCCAGAACAACAGGATACTTGCCCCTGAGTGATCCACATGAGGTGTCAATAGTACTATGATTACTCTTAAGACTTACCCCCTGATTACTCTTACTTTTTTTCACTATCAATATATTTTCCCGCAAGATACACATTAATTCTCAATAATTTATGAATTAACTGTCGTTGAAAAAGCTTAGAATAGCCTTATTTAAAAATATAACTTTAACATAAAGTAGCAGTAGCGGGAGATGCAGCCTGAATTCAGGATCCTGAATTAGTAAAGTTTATTTCTTTGTTCCTTTAATTTATCGTCGGTAATGTAATCGTCAAAATCCATCAATTTGTCAATCATGCCCTTGGGGCCAATTTCAATCACCCTATTACAGATTGTTTGAATAAACTCATGGTCATGAGATGACATGAGGATATTACCCTTGAACTTTATGAGGGTATTATTGAATGCCTGAATAGACTCAAGATCCAGATGATTGGTCGGGTTATCCAATAACATCACATTTGCATTGCGAATCATCATACGCGCAATCATACAACGCACTTTCTCTCCACCCGATAACACATTGGCTTTCTTGTATATCTCCTCTCCCGAGAAAAGCATCTTACCCAAGAATCCCCTTAAATAAAGTTCAGTGGTATCAGTTGAGAATTGACCAAGCCAGTCAACCAGGCTAATATCTGTTTTGAACAACTCATCATATTCAAGCGGCAGATATGCCTTCAAAATGGTTTGACCCCAGATAAAGGTTCCTGAATCAGGCTGTTCATGACCCTTGAGTATTTCAAATAGCTGTGTCATGGCTCTGGTATCCTTTGAGAGAAACACAATCTTATCGTTCTTCTGAATGGTAAAACTTATATTCTTAAAGAGTGTTACGCCATTTACGCTCTTACTAAGGTCCTTGACTTCCAAAATATTATTACCGGGTTCACGCTCCGGAGTGAAGATAATTCCGGGATATTTGCGGGTTGATGGTTTTATCTCTTCAATGTTGAGCTTCTCAATCATCTTCTTTCGGCTGGTAGTCTGTTTCGACTTTGATGCATTGGCACTGAAACGCGCTATAAATTCCTGGAGTTCCTTCTTTCGCTCCTCCGCCTTTTTATTCTGAGTTTGCAGTTGCCTTAGTGCCAACTGGCTTGATTCATACCAAAAAGTATAATTTCCGGGGTACAATTGCACTCTATTGAAATCAATATCAACAATATGCGTGCATATGGAATCCAGGAAATGCCTGTCGTGTGACACCACAAGCACTGTATTCTCAAAATTTGAAAGATAACCTTCCAGCCATGACACGGTATCAAGGTCAAGGTCATTAGTCGGCTCATCCAACAGTAAATTATCAGGTTTGCCAAAAAGTGCCTGAGCAAGCAAAACTTTCACTTTAGCCTTTCCATCAAGGTGTGACATGAGTGAGTTATGCAAATTCTCCTTTATACCCAATCCACTGAGTAAACTGGCAGCATTGCTTTCAGCATTCCAGCCATCCATTTCGGCAAACTGCTCCTCCAATTCCGATGCCCGATGGCCATCCTCCTCCGTAAAATCCGATTTCGAATATAACTGGTCCTTTTCCTCCATTACTTTCCATAAAGTGGAATGGCCCATCAACACGGTAGAGATCACTGAATAATCATCAAATTCATTATGATTCTGCCTGAGAACCGACAACCTTTCACCGGGCCCCTGAAAAATAGAACCCTTGGTGTTTTCCACTTCTCCCGATAGCATTTTAAGAAAAGTAGACTTTCCGGCACCATTTGCACCAATAATTCCATAGCAATTACCGGGGGTAAAATTCATATTAACATCCTGGAATAAGATGCGTTTCCCGAATTGAATACTCAGGTTAGAAACTGTAATCATTTAGTTATCCGTTATTTAAATAGTAAAGAGCCCTCCGTTTAAAAGGGCTGCAAAAGTACTGATAATTATTGGATTTCTGTTACCTGTTCTACTATCTCACTATGAGAGTAAATTCTTCATACATATCAGATGTGAACATACTGATTGCAGTAGCACTATTAGTATCCATACACTGTACACTGAAAGTATAATTTCCTGACTCTACATCTTTTATACTTCCTGATATAACAACATTCATAGGATCAAGTGTCAATCCACCGGGTAACTTATCATTACCTTTCAACTTGAATGTATAGGGTGGATTGCCACCCAGCATACTCAATGAAACTCCGTAAACTGATGAATTAAGATTACACTGAAGACTGGTTTCAGGTGAACTATGCTGCATTTCATGATGTGGCACCTTGGTTCCCTTTGGAATATACTGCGTGGATAAAGAGAATGTATTAGTGGTTTTACTCAACCCATCTGAAACTTCGAGGTCAAATTCAACGAATTCCTGTTCTATATTCAATGCCTATCCATTTCCAAATATAACTCCTGTAAGAGTATCAAGCTGTAATCCTACTGGGAGCTGTGAACCATTTGCAACCTTAAAATGATAATCACCATATTCATGATCAGGTAATCCGCCTTTAACATATATTTTTATTGGAACGACTAAGGAGTAGTTGCTTATACCCTCATATTGTTCATAAACATATCCGGTGATTTCCTGTGATTTCATAACCAGGTTTTCACTGTTGAAATCTGTTTTAAGCTTTTCACAAGAACCAATAAAGATCAATGTAGCTGTAATCAGCAGAAATAATATGGTTTTAAGTACCCCCTTCATACGCTTTTTATTAAGTCAGAATATGAACATTTATCGCCTATTCTTCGAAAAGTAATCTACAGATTATTCCTTTTTAATTGCTATAGATATTTCTAAGTTTTATTAGCAAAATCTCCGATCAATAAATAGGGATTTTCGTGAATAGTATTTAAGATAGATAAGGATACATGCCAATGCCCGAGCCATTAATCCGGGACAAATTATTTCTTCTCTTCTTCTTTTTGCTCAGCTGCAGCTTTAGCAGCGTCTTCGCGCTTTTTAGCTTCCCTGTCCTTTTTCTTGAAGAAACCTTTTAAGAGGAAGTTATGTTGAACTGCTTTCATGTTCTCTTCCAGTCCCTTTGAACTCTGTTTCAAGTTGATTAGTGTTTCATCAAGGTTCTTTGCGAAGCCAGAATCATGTATAAGCTGACCCAATGTACCCTGGCCACTGTTGATTTTAACCATCATGTCGGCAATTTCACTGGCTATAATCTGAGCATAACCGGCAGTAACTTCAAGACTGGCAATAATTTCATCGGTTTCAACAGGCTCATTCGAAATTAACTCTTGTCCATCCTTAGCAATTGTAGTATCAGAACTTCCTTGTGAAATTATCATAAGCCTGTCGCCAATCAATCCCTCTGAGCCTATACCAACCTCACTATCCGATTTGATGAATTTTTAAACTTCTTTCCTAATCAACATATCAACCCTAACAGTTGAATCAGTTATGATGCTGATATTGTCAACTGTACCAACGTTTATTCCGGCAAATCGGACATTATTGCCCACCTGCAATCCGCTCACATTATAAAATGTAGTAGTAAGCTTGAATACCGGATTAAAGAGATTTTTCTGACGGCCTATAATAAAGATTGCGGCTACAAAAAGTGCCAATCCGAATATTACAAATAAACCCAAACGTATTTTAAAATTTTGTGAATGTGCTTTCATAATGCCTATTGTTAATTGAAAAATGATTTAATTACAGGATCATCTGATTTCTCAAATTCCTCTATGGTTCCTTCCTTATATACTACCCCGTCATCAAGCATGAGAATTCTGTTGCCTGTTTTAATAGCTCACCTGATATCATGTGTTATAATGATTGAACTGGTTTTGTAATCCTTTTGAACCTGGTTGATCAGATCACTTATTTCATCTGAGGTTACCGGATCCAATCCTGTGGTCGGCTCATCATAAAGCATAATGAGCGGATCAACGACAATAGTACGTGCAAGGCTCACCCGTTTACGCATACCGCCTGATAGCTCAGATGGCATTTTGTCAAGTACTTCTGGTAAACCGATATTTTCCAAGACTGTTAAAATCTTCTCTTTAACCTCCTTTTTCGATAAGTTTTTTCGTAACCTGAACAACGGAAATTCCAGATTCTCTCTCACAGTCATTGAATCATACAATGCGCCACTTTGAAACAGAAACCCCATTTGCTGTCTCAAATGGCTGAACTCCTTTGCCTTCAGAGTATTCACATCTTTATCAAATACCTTGATAATTCCGCTATCAGGGGTGAGCAAACCCACTATACACTTTATCAAAACCGACTTACCTGTTCCTGATTTGCCAAGCACAACAAGGTTTTCGCCTTCATATAAGGTAAGCGATGTATCCTTAAGTACCTCATGACACTGAAAGATTTTTTGAGGCTACTGACCTCTATTACCGGAGTTCG
>JAEYXG010000231.1 GCA_023428585.1 Bacteroidota bacterium | reverse complement strand
ATACACGACGGGTGATATCATTTCCTGTTTGATCCATACAACTGTTTGATTGATCAAATTTACTGTAATTATCCTGAAAAATGACACTATATTCTTTTGATTTCATCAACAAGATTTGTATATTTATTGTTGTTTACAGAAAGCATTATGAAAACACTCTATCTTATGCGGCATGCCAAAGCTTCCCATTACCTGCAAGGTATTGCCGATATCCATCGTCCACTTCTTGATGAAGGGGTGTCAGCTACACGCTTGGTAGCTGATCACTTGAAAAAACTTAAAATTCACATCCTGCATATTGTAAGCAGTCCGGCTCTTAGGGCTACGGGTACAGCGGAAACCTTAGCCAATAGTTTTGGAGTTGCTAAATACGATATTCAAATATATCACGACTTGTACAAAGCTGATATACCGGCATTTGAAGATTGTATCTACAGCTTGCCCGATGAGTGGGACCATGTTTTGATTGTAAGTCATAATCCCGGCATTTCGCAATTTGCCGCTGATCTTGCAGGAATACGCGATGATCTGCCTACCGCAGGTTTGATTTCTCTTACTTTTGCAATGGATAAGTGGATTAACCTGTTCGGTGTAAAACCGGTTATTAATTTCTTTCTCCACCCTAAAGAGCTGAAATAACCCAACCACCGGTTTTGCCCAATAACTGAAACAACTCATGCCTATATCAACTATACAACCGAAATAACTATTATGAAATCAGAGTTAACTCCATGGGTGGAACGTGAAATAAGTTGGCTTGAATTCAATGGCCGGGTGTTGCAGGAAGCGGCCGATGAATCGAATCCATTGATTGAACGTTTGAAATTCCTTGGCATTTTCTCCAGCAATTTGGATGAGTTCTATCGTGTTCGCGTTGCTACCTTAAACCGTATGAACGACCTGAAGGCAGGAAATGCCCCTGTTACAATAAAAAATCCCAAGAAGATCCTTAAAGAGATTACCCGTATTGACAAGAAGCAACAGAAAGAGTTTGCCCGCATTTACGATCAAATCATTCAACAATTGTCCAATGAAGGAATACACCTGTTGAATGAAAAACAAATCACTCCGGCACAAGGCACTTTTATCCATGCTTATTTTAATGAACATGTGCGTTCACAGTTGTTTCCAATACTGCTCAATAATTTGAAACTGAGCTCATTGGTTGATAAATCCATCTATCTTGCGGTAATATTGCACCGGTCAGCCCAACCGGCTAAAGACAAATATGCAGTAGTGCGCATTCCAGTAGGTCCTTTGGCACGATTTCTCATTCTTCCCAATGATGGAGCAACCCAACAGGACACATCAAGCGGAAAAACCCCCGTAATTAACATCATCATGCTTGATGATGTAATCCGTTATTGCCTTGAGGAGATCTTTGCAGTATTCGGCTTCAACCAATATGAAGCCTTTACTTTCAAGTTCACGCGTGATGCTGAGATGGATATTGACAATGATGTATCAAAAAGCTTCCTCGAAATTATGGTCGAAAGCTTGAAGCAACGCAAAACAGGTGCTGCCGTGAGATTTGTATACGACCGTGAGATGCCTGCCACCATGCTTAAAATGCTGAAGGAGAAATTGGGTATAACTCCAGATGATACAATCATACAAGGCGGTCGATATCATAACTTCAAGGATCTTATTTCCTTTCCTGCACCTGGGCGCCCTGACCTTCAATATATACCCATGCCTCCCATGCCTCAGAAAGGGTTGGTAAAAAACAGCAGCATATTCAACTTGTTGAAACATCGTGATATGATGCTTCATACGCCCTACCAGTCGTTCAGTTTCATTATCGACCTGCTGCGCGAGGCTTCCATTGACCCTCAGGTCAGGGCAATCAAGATGACACTTTATAGGGTAGCAAAGAATTCAAATGTGATCAATGCCCTTATCAATGCCTCCCGCAACGGGAAATCGGTGACCGTTTTTATGGAACTGCAGGCCCGTTTTGACGAGGAAGCCAATATCTACTGGGCCGAAAAACTGCAGGAAGAGGGCGTTAAGCTGATACAGGGAACCCCCGGCTTCAAGGTTCACAGCAAACTCCTGCTTATCCGCCGCAAGGAGGATAATGCCAATGTTTACTATGCCAATATTGGAACGGGCAATTTTAATGAAGAAACCGCATCAACTTATGCCGATGATAGCCTTTTGACCTGCCGACAGGAAATTACCGAGGAGGTAAATAAGGTATTTCATCTCTTTGAAAGCAAGTTCACACCACTTAAATTCAAGCATTTGGTGGTATCACCGTTTCATATGCGCGATTCTTTTATCAAGCTGCTCAATGCTGAAATACGCAATGCCAAAAAAGGTCAGGATGCCTGGTGTATCATTAAACTGAACAACCTATCAGATGAGCGGTTGGTAAAAAAACTCTATCAGGCAGGGCGTGAAGGTGTAAAGATCAGCATCATCTGCCGCAGCACTTGCGCCATAGTACCCGGTATTCCGGGCGTAAGTGATAATATACGGGTGATAAGCATTGTTGACCGCTTTCTGGAACACTCCCGCGTTCTTATGTTCGCCAACGCCGGCAAACCACTCTATTATATCTCATCGGCCGATTGGATGATACGGAATCTGGATGCCCGTATTGAAGTTGCCTGCCCGGTTTACGACAAGAATCTTCAGAAGGAACTCCATACCATGATGATGATTCAGTTAAAGGATAATACTAAGGCTCGATTTGTCAATCATGACCCTACAAACGAATATGTATCAGGCAAACTGCCTGTAGTACGGTCGCAGGTTGAGATCTACAAGTACTTCAGGTAAATGCTATAGCATGCGTCCCATCATCTCTACCAGATCAGCAAGCCTGTGGGCGTAGCCGGCTTCATTGTCATACCAGGCTACAACCTTCACCAGGTTGTTCCTATCGCCAAGTACCGAGGTGAGCCCTGCATCAAAGATTGCCGAGTGGGGATTGCCTATAATGTCAATGGAAACAATAGGGTCAGTAGTAAACTGCATTATACCCTTAAGGTAACCATCAGAAGCTTCCTTGAAAGCCCGGTTGATCTCTTCAATGGAAGTTGATTTCCTTACAGTGCAGGTAAGGTCAGTCAATGAACCGTTTGGCACCGGCACCCTGATACCGGCACCTCCAAGATTGTTTTTCAGGTGCGGGAATATACGGGTTGCTGCTTTTGCTGCACCCGTGGTTGTTGGAATAATGCTGTAGGCTGCAGCCCTGGCCCTTCGCAGATCAGCATGCGGTGCATCTATCAGATTCTGATCACGTGTGTAAGAGTGCACAGTGGTAATGAAGCCTTCTTCAATACCCCACAAATCATCAAGTACTTTTATCATTGGCGCCACACAATTGGTAGTACATGATGAGTTGGATACAATAACGTCCTCTGGTGTAAGTATATGATCATTAATGCCTAAAACAAGGTACTTCACATCCTGCTGTTCATCTTTTGCGGGAGCTGAGATGATAACCTTTTTCGCCCCTGCCTCAATGTGTTTCATGGCCGATGCCTTATCTGTAAACCTGCCGGTTGATTCTATCACCACATCAATACCCATGGCTCCCCAGTTCAATCCACCCGGTTGCGGCTCCCTGTATATGGAGATCTTCCTGTTATTTACCATCAGATAATCATCTCCTGCTGTTACTTCACCCGGAAAATTCCCGTGAACTGAGTCATATTTCAGTAGGTGACAAAGTGTTTGAGGATCCGTAAGATCATTGATTGCAACAATATCTATATTGTTTTTTTTAAGTAGAGCACGTAAGGTGATTCGGCCTATTCTGCCAAAGCCGTTGATGGCTATCCTGATTGTATTCATAATAATTGTGCCGCTTGATTGGCGGCACAAAATTATGAAAATCGTAAGGTTAATTCTGAAATACTTCAGCTTTATCAAACAAAGTTTCTTATTTGATAAGCGTGAAGCTTCCGGTTTGCTCACTAACTTCATTATTATCATCCATGAAGTAGGTATGATATACATAGGTTCCCGGGAGTGCCGGTTGTCCATTTACCTTCCCATCCCAACTCCGGTTGATATCGCTTGATTCAAATATCAGCGACCCCCAGCGGTTGTATATGGTAATCCTGAATTTCTGAACACCGTTGCCAATTATCCTGAATTCATCGTTTCTGCCGTCATTATTCGGCGTGAAGGCAGTCGGCACTTTTATCATATACTTCGGGGTAATGGTAATCATCTGCGATGTGCTATCCTGACAGCCATATTCATTCACAATGGTCATTATAACCTTATATACTCCTGAATCAACATAAGTATGTGTGAAATTGGGCACCGAATAGGTATTCCCGTCATCTGTTAGCCATTCGTAAGTAAGATTACCGGCAGGTGTTGTACTATTGAATGTAATAACAGGATTTTTCAAACTCACTTTAAGTGGATCAGCAGTAAAGGCTGCCACTGGCACAGGCCATGCTTCAACCAATAGTGGAACTGTCACCTGGTCACTACAACCGGGATTGGATACTGTTAAACTAACATCGTAGGTGCCGGGTTGAGTGAATTCAAAAGAATGTGAGGCATCAGTAACATTCCCTGCAGAACCTAAATCCCACAGGTAAGTCGCATCCGGCGTAGTATTGGTTGATTTATTGGTAAAGTCTACGGTCAGCGGTACACATCCTTTGGTTATTCCCTGACTAAAGGCTGCAACCGGCGTAGGATTAACCTCCACTGTTTGGGTAACCTGCTCACTGATACATGAGTTTTGTGTTACTGTCAGGGTAATTGACTTAATACCCATGGTATTCCAGCTTATTTGATGAGGGCCTTGTCCGGTACCCGGCACAGTATTCCCGCCATCGAAGCTCCAATCATACGTAGCTGCCGAATTCCCGTTACCGGTATAATTGATGGTGATATTGTCACCTTCGCATACGGCTGTCGGCACTTCAAAATCAGCATACATCCTTGGCTTTACGGTTATGCTTATTTCATCCGTATTTATACAACCGTTAATATCAGTGCCTGTAACTGTATATATGGTGTTTGAAACCGGTGAAACGTTTGGTGCATCAAGCATTTCCTGGCCTGTAAGTGAGGGGTCTGAGGGACTTGCCATCCAACTATAGCTCATGGCACCACCGCCCGTCAGTGTAACAAACTCATCCGGACAAATGGAGGAGACTGCCGCAGTGGCAGTAACAACAGGAAGCGGATGCACTGTAACAGACACCGGTAAACTCTCTTTCACACATCCGTCATCAACGGTTACTATATAGTTGCTGGTAACTTCCGGATATACCGTAACCGTTTGCCCTGTGTATGTATTTGTCCCATCACTCCATGAATAACTGCCACTACCACTTGAAGGATTATTTGATGCCGTGAGCTCCACCGGTTCACCTATGCATATTTCGGTAACATCTGAAGCTGCAGTTACTGTCATGTCAGTAACGAACACTTCAATGCAGTCAGTGCTTATAAGCGTGGTACATAGGTTATCAGTCACCGTTACACAATAGGTCGCATCAGCTGTCGGCGCAACAGTAATAGTTTGTCCGGTACCATAAGGAACACCGTTCTCCGTCCAGGAATAGGTAAGATTACCTGATGGACCTGCCGTAAGAGTGGTCGACTGGTCAGTACAGATGGTAACATCATCACCGGCATCAGCGGTCAGTTCCCCTACTGAAACAGTAACATAATCCACATCCTGGTTTCCGCATTCATCAAACACTGTAATGGTATAATCCGTAGTGACGGTAGGAGTAACTATAATATTCTGCAATGTCTCCTGTCCTGCAAGTGAGGCATCCGCTGGATCAGCCTCCCAAAGCCAGCTTGTACCGCCATCAACTGTGAGCGGTGTAGAATTGCCGATGCACAAACTTACATCATCGCTGGCCACAGCATCAGGTCCAACAACGTTAATACTGATTGTCTGCGTTTCACTTTGTCCGCACACATCTGAAATCTGAACAGTGTAAACTATCGGGTTAGGCGGGCTTACAACAATGGTATCAGTGATTTCTCCTGTACTCCAGTCATAATAATAGGGCACTTGTCCCCCATCTCCTGAGGCTCGAAGTGTAATGGTATCTTCACAGTTAATGGTCATTCCGGGCGATGCATAACTCGAAAATGGCTGCAGGTCCTTGATATACATCGTTATCGTATCCATTATGGTGCCGCAAAGCGAAGAATTATAGATAAGGCTTACCGTCTCCGTCAGGTCCTCGGGCATCATATCTTCAATGGGATCTATTACCAATACCACGCTATCTTCTCCCTGAGGAATAATCAACTGATTCGGGATGTTCAGATAATCCACCCCATTCTCGGCAGTACCTGCAATTTCAAGATCAATGATATAATCAACCGGTGTAACCTGAAACAGTTTGAATTTAACGCTGGCGCTATTGCATCCTTCAACGGCGGTATCCACTTCAGTATGGGTAAAACCAACACTGGCACCCAGACCTACACTGGTAAAACTATTGGCTTCAAGAAAAACCCCGGAATCCAGTATTCCATCAACCATATCACCTATTGCAAGCTTGATATGATATGTTTGGCATGGTACCACGTATGAACGTGCCGTTAATACCGTAGTAAAACCATCATATTGTATAGTAGTGTTGGAACCCTGAGGATTATTCACATAATACTGCGAATTGGTGACATTATTTACAGAGTTGATTGAAACGATATCACCCGGAAACCCCGGAAGCCTGGCAATATTATTGGCCCCATTTGAAAATGGACCATAAATGTCGGGACCACTAATGAAAAAGCCGAATACATCATTGATACTTCCAACATATTCCAGATATTCCTCTGAAGCGAATACATACCTGAATTCCACCGTATTCGACTGGGGTACAAAATCAAACTCCAATACACAGGCATCGTGTGTGTTGCCACCACCCAACTGGTTTAAATCAGCATCTCCGGGTGTATTATTATCTGTACCGGCATTGCCTTGATTATTAGGACCTTTTGATTTTCTGGCATCACCAGAAGTGAGAATCACACCTGATTCAATGCCGATATTTGATTCACCCCAGAACTTTCCTTTGGATATAGTAGCCCCATTGGTCAATGTAATATTGGTGGTTTCTATGCCGTTGCCAATAAGCACTTCCTGTACCAACTGTTCGGGTGTATAGTTGATATCCACCGTGTAATCATTGCCAAACTGGGCAAAGACACCGGAATGAATCAGTAAAAGCCCCAACAATAATATTAATTGACCCTGCAAAAGTCTCCTTTGATTACCTCTCGTAATGAAATGCATATTTCCCTTTTTTATAATTCAATATAAGTTTGGCAGCAACCGGTGGTAACTGATAATCAGCATAATAAAAAGGATAAACTGAAAATTATTCCCGGCAACGGACACAAATATATATAAAATTCAAAGTGATTATCCAAGTTCTGAAAAAAATGCCAAAAAATACTGTTTAAACTATTGCCCCCACCATATCCTCCTCTTAAACAATGGTACATTACTCATTAAATAACTTATAAAATCTCAATCCGTGATTTCTAAAATAAGACAATGAAATATTAACTTCAGTTCCTGTTGGTCTGATGCTGCCCGATTCACACTTATTTTATATCTTAGCACTTTCACTGATAAATCAAAAAAACTATAATAATGGAAAAGACAACTGCTTATATCAATGCAAACAAACAACGCTTTTTAGACGAACTCTTCGGGTTGATACGCATACCTTCCATCAGTTCCATTGCCGATCATAAACCTGATATGGTCAGGGCTGCCGAATACTGGAAACAAACCATTCTGAAAGCTGGCGCCGACAAGGCAGAAATCATTGCCACCGCCGGCAATCCTGTGGTATACGGTGAAAAGATCATTGATCCTACCAAACCTACAGTGCTTGTTTATGCCCACTATGATGTAATGCCCGTCGATCCCCTTGACCTATGGAAATCACCTCCTTTTGAGCCTGAGGTAAGGGAAGATAAAATCTTTGCCCGTGGCGCTGATGACGATAAGGGCCAAAGCTTTATGCATGCCAAGGCTTTTGAAGCTATGGTTGCCACCGGTGAACTACCCTGCAATGTGAAGTTCATGATTGAAGGCGAAGAGGAAATAGGCTCACCCAACCTGGAGCAGTTTTGCAAAGACCATAAGGAAATGCTGAAGGCTGATATCATACTTGTATCCGATACAGGCATGATAGCCCAGGATATTCCCAGCATCACCGTCGGCCTCCGCGGACTGGCCTATCTGGAAGTGGAAGTTACCGGTCCAAACCGCGATCTGCACTCCGGTCTTTTCGGCGGTGCAGTGGCAAACCCCATCAATGTATTGGCCAAATTGATTGCCTCCCTTACTGACGAACACAACCCGAATACGATACCAGGATTCTACGACAATGTTATGGATCTTACAGCCGAAGAACGCGCTGAAATGGCCAAGGCACCTTTTAACCTCGACGACTATAAAAAAGCAATCGACATAAAGGAAGTCCACGGTGAAGATGGCTATTCCACCATTGAACGAACTGGAATACGCCCAACCCTTGACTTGTGCGGCATTTGGGGCGGGTATACCGGCGAAGGATCTAAAACAGTATTGCCTTCAAAGGCTTATGCCAAAGTATCCATGCGACTGGTGCCAAACCAGGATCATGAGGAGATCTCATTGCAATTCCAGAAATACTTTGAAAGCATTGCCCCCGACTATGTGCGCGTTAAAGTCACCAACCTTCACGGCGGACAGGGATATGTTTCCCCAACTGATAGTGCTGCCTACAAAGCTGCCAGCAAGGCCTATGAGAAAACGTTCGGCAAAAAGCCCATCCCCTTCCGCAGTGGCGGCAGTATCCCCATCATCTCCACCTTTGAGAAAGTACTGGGAATAAAATCAATTCTTATGGGCTTCGGATTGGAATCAGATGCTATCCATTCACCCAATGAGAATTTCCCGTTGTTTAACCTCTATAAGGGAATGGAGACTATCCCATGGTTTTACCAATACTATACCAAACCACTGAGTAGTGAGTCGGAGAAGCTAGCCTGAGTATTTCACAACACTCAGGGCACTTAATTTCACGATGTCAATGAACTGAAGAAAGTTCTTGGTTTTTAATTCTGGGTTCTTAGTTTTGGATGACTAACAATGAACCAGAGCCTGCCCCGATCTATCAGGGAACAAAGAACAGGATTAGTTCTGCGTTATAACCAGCTCTGCAACTTTCGTACAATTATACCGGAATCTGAAAAATGGCATTCATTGGCACCCTATGTCATGTTTTTTGGCAGTAAAGCGACTGACACGGGAACTGACATCGTGCGGACATAAGCGGACAATAGAGGACAATAGCGGACAGGCAACATGGTTAAAAAGTTGCCCAAGATGATTCAACTTCTCCGCTTCATCCAATCGCCCCTCGATTCCGGTCTCGACTATGTCTTTGTCTTCGTCCCTCAGCCAAAACCATTGCTCGACCTGCCCTCGGGG
>JAEYXG010000120.1 GCA_023428585.1 Bacteroidota bacterium | reverse complement strand
GGCTAGTATAATCATAATCCTTATCGTGCAACCAATCAACAAAGTCATTGAATATCTCATCAGTAATCAGGAAATCTTTCGCAGCAGGAATTGAATCGTGATTCTTCCGAAACTTGTTGGCATAGTCAAAAAACAAATATTTGGTCAACAAACTGATGGTAATATTACTATATTGAGGTTGTTCAACTAAAATATCAGGATGAATACCGGCACCATCAAATACAGTACGGCCACCTTTTGTTTTGAAAGGATTGGTAAGGGAATCAGGAATGCTAACGACACGGCCAAGGCTATCACGATGGCCATAATCAATTGACTGTATACACCTGCCGCTTGGGATGTAATATTTGGCAACTGTAACCTTCATTTGAGTATTATACGACAATGGGATGATATTTTGTACCAATCCCTTTCCAAATGTCCGTTCTCCAATAATAACACCTCTGTCAAGGTCTTGAATGGCACCTGCAACAATTTCAGATGCTGATGCGCTCATTCCATTCACAAGAACAACCAATGGCAAGTTGGGTTCCATAGGTTGAATAACAGTCTTGTATGATTTATTCCTATCAGGTGTTTTACCTTTAGTGCTCACCACCATTTCACCCTTTTTCACAAAGAGGTTGGTAATGGTTACCGCTTCATTCAGGAGGCCACCTCCATTATCTCTCAAGTCGAGGATTACCCCTGACAACGTGCCACTTTCCTTGAGCTTGATAAGGGCGTCCTTTACTTCCTTTCCGGAATTCTGCGTAAAACCGGTGAGTTTAATATAACCTGTGCCATCATCAAAAAGTGATGAATAAGCAACATTGGGGATTGAAACATTTTCCCTAATTACAGTTTTTTCCAATTTTGCTCCATCTCTATCAATGAGCAAGTCAAGCTTAGTACCAGGCTGACCTTTTAACAATATACTGACATCGCTCACTGACTTGTTGGTAGCATCCTTATCATTAATACTAAGGATTCTATCGCCAGCCTGGAGGCCTGCTTTAAGTGCCGGAGAATTTTCGTAAGGCTCAGAAATAACCACGGTACTCCCCTGCTTGTGAATCAAGGCACCAATACCTCCATATTGCCCTGTAGTCATAAAAGCATAATCTTCAATTTCCGCCTCTGATATAAAAACAGTATAGGGATCAAGCTCATTGAGCATTGCATCAATACCGGTTTTCATCAGATCACCATAGTTCAGTTCATCAACATAGTTGTTGTTTAACTCCTTATAGACGGTAGTGAGGATATCAAGGTTCTTCGAGATTTCGAAGGAAGATGTGCTATTAACCTGCGCAGATAATCCAAGCTGCAGCCCTACAATAAATATTAGAATTAACTTGAATGATTTCATGGTTTTTAGATTTATAAATTAATCAAGGCACTGGATCATAACCACTTCCACCCCATGGATTGCAAGAGGCAATTCGTTTAATAGTCAACCATCCACCTTTAAAAGGGCCATATTTTTTCAATGCTTCAATACCATAAGCAGAGCAACTAGGTGTATACCTGCATGATGGGGGTAGATAAGGAGAAATCACCAACTGGTATAACCGAATTATGCCTATAAATATTTTAGCCAGCAATTTTTTCATAATCCTTAACTAAACGGTGAAATAGATCAATTATTATAAGTTCCAAGTTCCCCTTTTCAGGTATTTCATTACCTGTAAATATAATGGCAAGATAGCATTTATGGGTGTTCAATTCATTTTCCAATATGAATTTATTTAACCGGAAACACTCTCTTAGCAATCGCTTAATCCTATTCCTGTCGACGGCATTCTTAAATTTATGCTTAGGGACAGTAATAACGACTTTAACCTTAAGGTGATCATTCCAGTTTGCAGGAATCCACTTTAACTTAAGCGGATATTTATACACTACATAGCCCTCCTTAAACAAACTATTGATTGCCAAAGTGCTGCACAATCGTTCAGATTTAACAAATGTTGGCATATCTTCCCAGTTGGGGGTATATTCAAATAACAAGACTATTTCGCCTTGTTATTTGATGAAATAAACATTTCAATAGCTTTTGCCATAGATGGAGCAACAGCATTGGGGCCTTCAATAGTAATATTTAAACCTGCTTCACGAGCAGCAGTTGCAGTTGATGTTCCGGAAACAGCAATTCCGATTTCACCTTGAACAAAGTCGGGAAAGTTCTTGAACAATGACTTAATACCGGCGGGGCTAAAGAATACCAAGATATCATACTTGTTAATATCAAGGAAGGTCATATCTTCAGATACAGTGCGATACATTGTAGCTTTAACATAATTGATTTTATTAGCTTCCAATATATCAGACAACTCATTATTGTGCTCTTCACTGCAAGGCAGCAGAAACTTTTCGGTTTTATGCCTTTTGATGAGCTCAATGAGATCATTTACATTATTTTGGGTAGCATAAAAAATCCTACGCTTCCTGAATTGAATATACTTCTGCAAATAAAAAGCTATTGAGTCAGTAGAACAGAAATACTTCATACTGTCGGAAGTCTCTGTACGTAACTCATTTGCCAATCGAAAATAATGATCTACACCGTTTTTGCTTGTAAAAATGATGGCAGTATGGTCTGTTAACCTAACCTTGCTTTCTTTTCGAAAATCAATAGAACTAAATCCATCAATTCTAAAGAACTTATAGAAATCAATCGAAACATTATGCTTTTTAATAATCTCATAATAGGGAGATTTTTCCAGATCAGCCGGTTTAGGTTGAGAAATTAAAATGTTTTTAATCTTCAAGGCAGTAAAGATTTAATGTTCAACGGTTCTTAAGAAAATTTGCCTAAAGGCTTGTAAATATTAACTTATAAGCAGTTTATAAATTACAAGAAGCGGCAAAAATTCGAGGGTGCAAAGATACAAAAATAAATAGACAAGCGGAAACGATTGCGCTGATAGACCAACAAAAATACTTCTTAAAACTTTTAACGCCAAACCGACAGCAAATACAGCCATAGCAATGTATAACCCCACCCTGCTATCAGCATAATGCCCTGCCATAAGAAAAGGGAAGGCAATTAATCCTGTTGCTACATTGTAAATGATATTTGTAACCATATACTCAGATGTTTCATTCTTGGTTCGGAATATTTTACCACTTATTCCAATTAATGACAACTTTAACATCCATAGTATCATAATGGCACTGATAAGAATTGAGAATTTGAGAAATGGGCTATCGGCCCATGGTATATCAACATTATAAGGTTTAATCCACAACATAATAAGTGTTGAGAAGCTTACAAGATAAAGAAACATCAGGGCTGGTGTTATTCTTTCATGAATTATGTCGCCATCACGAAGCAACTGGTTCATATTATGACGAGCAAAAACAGCTTTGAATAACTGGGTAACTCGCCTACCTCCTTCATACTTGATCCATGTAAGAATAATAAGACATAAAATAAATAAGCCTGTCAACCAATCCATGTTTATCTCATTACGTAAGACCGGAGTAATTTCAACAGGTTTGGATTTGTATGGAACAAAAACGGATTGTCGGTTATAAAGCTGTATTTGTGGGTTAGCAATAGAATCAGGTAATACTATGTCCGTCAGTTCAAAGACAAATGTTGAATCACTTTTTTGCAGGTTAACGCTATCAATAAGAAAATCAACATAAAATTCTTGCCCAACCGAAGTATCTGGAATGGGTATATAAGGTAATGAGGTATTGAATTGTTGATGTAGGGTAAATTCCTCTTGCATATTGATGCAAAATTAGGCTTTTAAGGAATGGAACAATCCTTTGCAGTTTAAAAAAAATCTTGTACGTTTGAGGACTTTTAAATTAGAAACTCAAATGACTCCAAGTTTCAATCCCAGAGACAATTACAACAAAACACGTAAGAATGCAGGTTACGTAAAAAGGAAAGATGCCACTCAATCTGACTATGATAGGATAGGTTTCATGTCAGGATTAGAAGTCCATCAGCAATTAAAAACAAAGGAAAAACTTTTCTGCCATTGTCCTGCAGGAAGATATCATAAGCCGGATGTGTTTGATGCAGAGGTAATTCGCCACATGAGGCCCACTTTAAGTGAGCTGGGTGAGTATGATGGCACCGCCTTAATGGAATTTAAAACACGAAAGAACATTGTTTATCGATTAAAGAATGAAACAACATGTACCTATGAAGTAGATGACACGCCACCGTTCCCGGTCAATAGGGAGGCATTGCAGATAGCAATAGAAATCTCACTTTTATCCAAACTTAATATTGTAGGCGAAGTGCACATCACACGCAAGCAATATCTTGATGGCAGCATTCCAACAGGGTTCCAAAGAACTGCAATCATAGGAGTTGAAGGCTTGCTTCCACTGCCAAAAAAGAATATTAGATTGATTCAATTAAGCCTTGAAGAGGATTCATGCCGTGAAATATCAGATATTGGCCATACACGTATTTATAGGACAGACCGGCTTGGCATGCCATTGATTGAGACTGTTACATATCCTGACATGGTCAATCCGGATGAAGTCAAGGAGACTTGTGACTATATTAGGTTCCTTAATAGAAGTACCGGAAAGGTCAGAACAGGAATGGGTGCAGGCAGGCAGGATGTGAATGTGAGTTGTCGTGGAGGTTCTCGTGTGGAAATAAAGGGTGTTGCACATACAAGGTGGATACCGGAACTCACGCACAACGAGTGTTTCCGTCAATGGTCATTGATTCTTTTGAGTGATGAGTTGCTGAAAAGAATTGACAATGCCGACAAATGGCGGATAAGCCACATTACACTTGATTATCACGATCATAAGTTTGAAAATGGCCCTATAAAGGATGCAAAAGCGATGCAATTTGAAATAGTGGCAGTTAATCTCCCGGGATTCAAATCAGCATTAAGT
>JAEYXG010000093.1 GCA_023428585.1 Bacteroidota bacterium | reverse complement strand
GACCAACTTCGCCGTTGATGTGGAAGCATTCAATAACAAGCTTGTCGCTTCAGTTGACTACTATGTTAAAAACACTAACGGCCTTCTGGAAACAGTTCCCATTCCTGCCCATGTAGGAAATGATCCTCCCGTATCAAACGTTGGAAGTGTTCAAAATAAAGGAGTTGAAATAAATTTAAGATGGCGCCAGTTGGTTAAGGAGGTCAGATATGGTTTAGGTGTTAACGCAACCTACAATAAAAATAAAATGACCTATATCGGTAATGAAGAGAAAGTGATAGCAGGTGCAAACTGGGCAGTTGCCGGAATGGTGACCAGAACCGAAGAGGGTTTGCCAATAGCCTATTTCTACGGATATAAAACAGATGGCATTTTCCAGAACATGAATGATGTTTATCATCACGTAAATAGCGAAGGAAAATACTTACAACCTAAGGCAAAGCCCGGTGATGTTCGTTTCGTTGATACAAATGGTGACGGAATTCTTAATGAATCCGATAGAACAATGATTGGAAATCCCACTCCTGACTGGACATTTGGATTTGATGCATCGGCAGAATACAAGGGATTCGATTTTTCCATGCTTGTAATCGGCACTTATGGTAATGATATTTTCAATGGAAGCCAGCGTCAGGACCTAAGATACACTAACCGCACGACAGCAATTCTCGACAGATGGACAGAAGAAGGTTCAACCAATGAAATTCCAAGATACACATGGATAGATGCCAATAACAACTATAGAATATCTGACCTATATATTGAGGATGGATCATATATCAGGTTAAAAAACATCCAAATTGGCTATACATTGCCACGTAGTATTCTTGACAAGGTCGGTGCCACTACTTTCAGAGTTTATATTTCCGGTGAAAATATGCTGACGTTAACCAAGTATACTGGTGCTGACCCGGAAATTGGATCAATGAGCTCTTTCGATATCGCAATCGATAGAGGTATTTATCCTCAGGCTCAAACATTCAGAATAGGAACCACCATCACTTTCTAATCTTAAAAACTTCAGAAAATGCAAACAATAAAATTCAAAATATTTAGAATCATATTCCTGGCCTTACTTTTTACAGGTTGCAGCGATGATTTTCTTGACTTGAAACCATTGGATCAGGAAGTTACAGCCACCTTCTATCAAACGGAAGAGCAGGCAATGCAAGGACTGGTTGCTGTTTATGATGTACTCGGTTACGATCAGGCAGGTCCCTCATGGGCTCCATTTATCACAGTATCTGACGTTCTTTCTGATGATTCCTATGCCGGAGGTGCTGATGCTAATGATGGCATGGAAGAAGATCAGTTGAATACCTTCAACATCCCTACCAACAACGTACTTGCACACGCAATATGGATCAGGAATTACATAGGTATATACAGGGCGAATCTCTTACTTGAAAAAATTGATGGTGTTGCTTCATCAGAGGAATTTAAAACCAGGCTTATTGCCGAAGATAAATTCTTAAGAGCCTACTTCTATTTTGAGCAGGTAAGCTTCTTTGAAAATATTCCCTTACTGACTGCAACAATAAAAGGACCATCAGAGTATTCTCAACCTCAGGCAGAGCCCTCAGCAGTTTATAACCAAATAGCACTTGACCTAACCGAAGCCATGACCGGTTTACCGGAGGCTGTCCCTGCTGTTGAAGCAGGACGAATAACCAAGTGGGCCGCACAGGCACTGCTAGCCCGTGTTTATTTATTCTATAACGGGGTTTATGGGCAAGAGCTTGTAGCAGGTGATGTTACCGTCAATCGACAGGTGGTGGTTAATTACCTCGATGATTTAATTGCAAATAGTGGCCATGATTTACTGGAAAATTATGAAGATAATTTCAAGCTTGCCGGTGAAAATGGCGTAGAGTCAGTGTTCGAAATCTCATACGGCGACACCCCTCCCTGGTGGGACTGGAACTATGTAAGAGGTGGCGAGGGTAATCTTGCTGCTCAAATGCAGGGACCGCGTGTTACCGGATCAAGTCAATGGAATAGGGGCTGGAGTTTTGGAACGGTAAGTCAGAAACTGGTTGATGATATCAAGAATGACCCCAGATACGAATGGACAGTTCTAGAACAGAGTGAAATAGTTGGCACTTTGGAAAAAGGATATCAGCATACCGGTTATTTCTCGCAGAAATATAGCTCTGATGCTGAACACTGGGGTTCAAACGGACAATTTGAGCTTAACCGTACCTGTAACCGCAGAGTCATACGCTTTTCAGATGTTCTCCTCATGGCAGCTGAACTTGGCAGTCCCAATGCACAATCATACCTTGATAGGGTTCGTGACCGTGTAGGGTTAACCCCTGTCCCTGCAACACCTGAAAATATTTACAAGGAAAGAAGGCTTGAACTCTCCCTTGAAGGCTTAAGGTATTTTGACTTACTTCGTAAAGGTGTTGATTATGCTAATTCGCAACTCACATACTCGGGGTTGAGGGGGCCAAACTACGTGGGTGACCAGGTATTATTCGATGTCCAGTTTAAGCCTGAAACCAAAGGATTCCTTCCCATTCCCCAAACTGAAATAGATTTATCGGCAGGAGTTTTCATACAAAATGATGGATACTAAACAGCGTAAATCTGAAGAAGCCCGGGGTTAGGGCATACGGATATCTTCTAAAAAAAAAATGAGCAGGACACAGCCATAGAGAATATTTTGAGGAAGATTCCATAACATTATTCTATAAAAGGAAAGAGAGGTTGATTACCTCTCTTTCCTTTTTATATATCTGAAATGGCATTTGGCCAACACAATTATCGTAAATAGATCAGAATGACTTTGTTAAATGAATCTATTAAACTACTTTTGCATCTCGATAAAATATATTCTAATCTATCCTAATACACTGTAAATGAGTCTAGTTATTGTCGGTACTGTAGCATTTGATGCCATAGAAACCCCATTTGGTAAAACTGATAAAATTCTTGGTGGAGCTGCTACTTTCATAAGTTTGGCTGCGGCAAAACTGTATAATGATGTAAAGGTCATCTCTGTAATTGGAGGTGATTTCCCTGAAAAATATATCAATCTGCTTAATAATGCCGGAGTTCAAACCGAGGGTATTAAAAAGATTCCTTCGGGTAAAACCTTCTTCTGGTCGGGTAAGTATCATATTGATATGAATTCACGTGAAACCCTGACTACAGAGCTAAATGTATTAGCCGACTTTGACCCACAGCTGCCTGATTCCTATAAGGATTGCAGTTATCTTATGTTGGGTAACCTAACCCCTGCCATTCAGAAAAGTGTTATCCAACAATTACCGGTTCGTCCAAAACTCATTGTCATGGACACCATGAATTTCTGGATGAATACTGCATTGGATGATCTTCTTGAAGTACTCACCATGATTGATGTCCTCACCATAAATGACGAGGAGGCACGACAGTTATCAGGAGAATATTCTTTGGTAAAAGCGGCTCGCAAAATATTAAGCATGGGTCCTAAGTTCCTCATAATCAAGAAAGGCGAACACGGTGCCTTATTGTTCCATGAAGATCAGGTATTCTTCGCGCCAGCCATGCCTTTGGAAGAGGTATTTGATCCTACCGGTGCCGGCGACACATTTGCCGGTGGATTTATTGGATTTTTATCCAAAACTGACGACATATCCTTTGAGAACATGAAGCGCGCCATTATATTCGGCTCTGCCATGGCTTCCTTTGCTGTGGAGAAGTTTGGCACAGAAGCTTTACAGGAGCTTAAAAACGGAAGTCTTTATGATCGGGTTCAACAGTTCCTCAGTCTCGTTAAATTTGATATTATTCTTTCAGAATAATTTTTATCTTTGCGCCCTATCATCAGTAAAAATTATACGTAATTAATTAACAATATGAAGGTTTACAAAACAAATGAAATAAGGAATGTCGTACTCATTGGAGGTGCAAAGACAGGTAAAACTACCCTTTCAGAGTCCATGTTGTTTGAAGGTGGCCTTATAAACAGGCGTGGAACAGTTGAAGATAAAAACACTACCTCCGACTACCGTGAAATAGAATTGGAAAGGCAAAACTCGGTTTTGTCAACGGTAATGTATGTTGAGCATAAAGGTAATAAGATCAACTTTATCGATGCTCCGGGTTTTGATGATTTTATCGGAGAGGTTGTTGCAGCCCTTAATGTGTGCGATACAGCACTGATGGTAGTTAATGGACAGAATGGAGTTGAAGTGGGAACAGAAATAAACTGGAGGCATTCAGCCAAGGCAAAAACTCCCGTTGTTTTCCTGGTTAACCATCTGGAACATGAAAACTCTTCATTCGAGGAGACCCTCCGTCAGTTGAAACAACAATTCCATGGAGGAGTGGTTCCCATTCAATATCCTGTTAATGAAGGTATAGGCTTTAATGCCATTATTGATGTTCTGCAACAGAAGATGCTAAAATATCCTGCTAACGGAGGAAAAGCAGAAGTGCTTGATATTCCTGACAGTGAAAAGGATAAGGCTGCTGAAATGCACGCTGCACTTATTGAAGCTGCAGCTGAGAATGATGAAGCCTTGATGGAGAAATTCTTTGAGGTTGGCACGTTAACAGAAGATGAAATGATTCAGGGATTAAAGCTTGGCATTATGAAGCGTGGTATGTTCCCTGTAA
>JAEYXG010000084.1 GCA_023428585.1 Bacteroidota bacterium | reverse complement strand
GTATGGCATAAAGGGAATCCTGGGTCTTTTTTCTGGCAGCAATTTCTTCATCTGATGGCGACATCATTACAGTGTAGCCAATCATTAGAGCAAAAATCAGGAGGATGCCGATAATAGTATTCTTATTCATATATGGGTAGGTGTAAATAGTATCAGGGCGCAAATTTAGTTAAAAGGTGCGTATTAAAACCACCTTCAGTTTTTAATGCCCCTGTTAAATAGTAAATATTAATGCTTTGACTCCAAATAAACTTAATTAATTGCAGTAGTTTCCGAATATTCCTTCACTTTCTCATGATAAACCGAGGCAGCCTTGATAAAATCAACAAACAATGGATGCGGCTGTGCCACAGTACTCTTGTATTCAGGATGGAATTGGATACCAATAAACCATGGATGCCCTTTTAATTCAACAATTTCCACCAGGTTATTCTTAATATTCATCCCAACAGGCAACAAACCGGCCTCCTTATACTGCTTGAAATATTTATTGTTGAATTCAAATCGATGCCTATGCCGTTCTTCAATTTCCTCCTGCCTATAGGCCTCAAATGCCTTGCTATCCTTTTCTATCCTGCATGGGTAAGATCCCAAACGCATGGTTCCACCCTTATCACATATATTTTTCTGCTCTTCCATGATATCAATCACCGGATAAGGGGTATCAGGATTCATCTCAGTGGAATGGGCATCCTTCAAATTCAGCACATTTCTACCGAATTCGATTACAGCGCACTGCATACCAAGACAAATGCCAAGGAATGGTATTTTCTTTTCGCGGGCATATTGAATGGCAACGATCTTGCCCTCAATACCTCTATGACCGAAGCCTGGAGCTACCAGAAGACCATCCAATCCTTCAAGGGTATCAAGGTTATCAGCAGTAATACTCTCTGAATGAATAGGCTTTACTGTTACCTTGCACTGATTGGCAGCACCACCATGTACAATGGCTTCGTTGATTGACTTATATGCATCCTTAAGCTCAACATACTTGCCAATCAAGCCAATGGTAACTTCTTTATTCGGGTGCTGCAGTCTGTATAGGAACTCCTCCCATCTGGTTAAATCAGGAGTTGTATCCTTCGACATTCTGAGCTTCTCCAAGACTTCAACGTCAAGCTTTTCATCCCGCATCATCAATGGCACTTCATATATTGATGAAGCATCAATGGATTCAATAACGGCAGTGGGATTTACATTGCAGAATAGTGCAATCTTGTTGCGCATACCTTCGCTGAGATGTTTCTCGGTACGACAAACAATAATATCAGGTTGAACTCCCTGCTCAAGCAATGTCTTTACCGAATGTTGGGTAGGTTTGGTTTTCAACTCGCCTGCGGCAGCCAAATAAGGAACAAGGGTAAGGTGCACAACAAGGCAATCAGTGCCCATCTCCCATCTCATTTGACGAACAGCCTCAATATAGGGCAGTGATTCAATATCACCAACCGTACCCCCAATCTCAGTAATTACTATATCATAATTGTTGGTTTGTCCCAACAACTTGATCCTGCGCTTTATTTCATCAGTAATATGTGGAATAACCTGAACGGTTGCACCCAGGAAATCACCATGGCGTTCCCTTTCAATTACCGTTTGGTATATTCTTCCGGTAGTGACATTGTTTGCCTGAGAAGTAGGAACATTCAAGAATCGTTCATAATGACCAAGATCAAGGTCTGTTTCGGCACCATCGTTTGTAACAAAGCATTCACCGTGTTCATAAGGATTGAGAGTGCCGGGATCAATATTGATATATGGATCCAGTTTTTGGATGGTTACGGAGTAACCACGTGCCTGAAGCAGTTTGGCAAGTGACGCTGATATTATACCTTTCCCCAATGAAGATGCAACACCACCTGTAACGAAAATATACTTGGTGGTTGATAGTTGCGTTGAAGTCTTTCCCATTATTTCCCGTGTGAAAATATAAATTTAACCGGCTAATAACATAACCGGTAATGATCTGCAAAAATACAAACCTGTCAATATCCTGATGTAAGTTTATGAAACAAATTTAAGGAAAAATTCTAAAAGTTACAGAGTGCTCTTCTTGAGACTTTTTAGGATTGTACGTTCAATCTCGCTGTGATTGTATGGTTTGGCAAGGAAGTAGTCCATTCCGGCAGCATAGCTTTTTTCAATAAAAATATCTTCCGTATAGGCAGTTAATGCAATAACCGGCAAATCAGGCTTGCTTTTCTTGATTTCAATGGTAGCATCCCATCCATTCATTACGGGCATGTCAATGTCCATTAACACAACATCATATTTGTTGCTATTACACTCATCAACAGCTTTTAAGCCATTTTCCACAACATGATAGTCCCACCCAAGCCTACCGATCAGGATGGAAATAATCTTTTGATTAAGAACATTATCTTCAACAATCAGCACTTTCAGAGGAGAATCCATTATACATCAACGTTTATAATATAGCAAATTGGCAGCAATACATTTATCGGCAAAAATATAAAAGGTAATATGGCAAAATACAAAAGAAGGCTAATGTATCATAGCCTTCTCTTCTTTACTATTTTACAGTTATTTGATAATCAATAACTACTATCAGCAAATTAGTTCAATCAGTACCTTTAAATAAATATTTTTAAAAAGTAAATTAATGATAAAAAGTGTTCAGATATCGCAGGCTTACTGACCAAGGTACGATTTCAGCAGTTTGCTTCTGGATGTATGCTTGAGTCGTCTGATAGCCTTTTCTTTAATTTGCCGAACCCTCTCACGGGTAAGGTCAAATTTGGCCCCTATCTCTTCCAGTGTAAGGCCATGATTCATTCCAATGCCATAGTAGAGGTTAACAACATCCCTTTCCTTATCGGTAAGTGTTGCCAATGATCTCTGTATTTCACGGGCAAGTGACTCGCGCATAAGGCCTGCATCAGTAACAGGTGTATCTTCATCGACGAAAATATCGATAAATTTCATATCTTCATCCTCTGAGAGAGGTGCATCCATAGAGATATATCTGGTTGATATTTTCAAAGCTGCATCAATCTTGTACTCAGGTATTTCCAGTGAATCGGCTATTTCATCAGATGAAGGGGTTCTTTCAAATTTCTGCTCAAGTCTGGAAGATTCCTTTTTGATTTTATTGAGTGAACCAACCTGGTTAAGCGGAAGTCGGACAATACGTGACTGTTCGGCCAAAGCCTGGAGTATACTTTGCCTAATCCACCAAACGGCATAGGAAATGAATTTGAAGCCTCTGGTTTCATCAAATCGCTGAGCGGCCTTAATCAATCCCAAATTACCTTCATTAATAAGATCAGGCAAACTAAGTCCCTGATTTTGATATTGCTTTGCCACTGACACCACAAAGCGCAGATTGGCTTTACATAATTTATCAAGTGCTTGCTGATCCCCTTGTCTGATTCGCTGTGCCAAAAGCACTTCTTCTTCAGCACTAATCAATTCTTCCTTCCCGATATCCTGCAGATACTTGTCAAGTGAAGCAGTTTCACGGTTGGTAATTGATTTAATTATCTTTAATTGTCTCATAAAAGTGGGGTTTTCCGAGTATTTCCCGTAATACTCTTTACTCTATCTAATAACAGTTTAAGCTAGTTTAAAGTTCATTGCACCTTAAACGAAGATCAGGGGGGATACAACATGTGCTGCATCCTCCCCATGTGAGCATTTTATAGGCCGAAGCCATAATAGGCGCGTGTTCTGTTGGGATAGATCCCTTCTACCAGCACACCACCTTTTTTATTTGCCAATGCAGTGTTCAAATCCGATACTGAGCGAATAGGTTTCCCATCAACCTGTGTAATGATAAATCCTTCTCTTATGCCTGCATTCCTCAATTTCCCGCTGCTCATTCCGGCCACCTGAATTCCATATTCTATGCCAAGATCATTCATCACTTTTTGGGGCACCTCCCTAAATGTTGCACCCAATGATGCCTCGGCATTGAAATCTTCTTTCTTGGCCAAGTCTGTACTTCCATCCCGATTTTTAAGTACAACGTTGAAATCCAAATCTTTATTGTTCCTCCTTACAAAGAGGTTAACCTTATCACCCGGATTATGCTGGGCAATCACTTCAAGCAATTCAGAAGGTGAATTTACTGAAATATTTTCTACTTTCAAAATAACATCCCCTGATTTTATACCTGCAGCATTTGCTGCTCCATTGTCGGTTACATCAGCCACATATACGCCCTGCAAGTCGTCAATACCGGCATCCTTTGCCAATTGGCTGTCCAACTCCCGTATATTGACTCCAATATACGCACGCTGTACGGTTCCATATTCTCTTAAATCAGATGCTACTTTTCGCACCAGATTTGAAGGGATTGCAAACGAATAGCCTGCATAATAACCCGTACCTGATGCAATTGCAGCGTTAATGCCAACAAGTTCACCCTGAGTATTTACCAATGCTCCACCGCTGTTTCCACGATTCACGGCAGCATCAGTCTGAATGAATGACTCAATGGAAGTACCATCAGGTGAGCCTAATATGTTTATATTTCTGGCTTTGGCACTGACAATACCTGCCGTTACCGTTGATGTGAGATTGAATGGGTTTCCCACAGCCAAAACCCACTCTCCAATTTTCAGGTTATCAGAATTTCCAAAGTTTATATAGGGCAATTGTTCACCCTTGATCTTTATTACTGCCAGGTCAGTTGAGGGATCAGTCCCTACAATTGTTGCCTCGTAAGTCTTCTTATTGTTAAGTGTTACTTCAATCTTGTTTGATTCGGTAACAACATGGTTATTGGTAACAATATATCCATCAGGGCTAATGATTACGCCTGAACCCGTTGCTGTAACCGGTTGTGGTTGCCCCCCCTGGTCCCCAAAGAAATCCCTGAAATCAAAGAAATAGTCGTAAACGCTGCTTCTCCTGTTGTCATACTGTGTTTTTATATGTACTACAGCGTGTATGGTATTGTCAGCTGCTATGGTGAAATCAGGCAATGTCATTGGGGTAAAAGTTGCGTTGCTGGTCAGATATGCCGGTATCTGCTGATTGGTTGAACCGGTGAATGAAGTTTTTTCCTCACTCATGATCTTGTTTGCTCCAAGTGCTATTAAACCTCCGATGACTGCGATGAGTAAACCCAAACTGATTTGTTTTAGATACGTTTTCATAGTAAGCTCCTTATGTATTTTCTTCAACAATTTTATTACGTCAAATACAACGCAATTTAGATACCAATCTTTCAATATGGCTGTTAAAAATTGTTAAGCCTTAATATGTTAGTCGGTTATTTGTCGTTTTTGCCACTCCAAGTCGTTTTTAGTCAATAATTAATCGACATTTATCAAAGTTGTTGTAATTTTGATCGCTATACGTATAAACATTAACTATGCCATTTTGTCAATAAAACCATCTTATGACACCCTTTTATAAATTTCACGGTACGGGCAATGATTTTATCATGGTTGACGGCTTTACATCCCGGGTTGCATTGTCACAGTCCATGATAAGCGAGGCATGTAACCGGCATTATGGCATAGGGGCCGACGGATTGATAATGATTGTTCCATCAGAGCACTATGATTTTGAGATGATCTATTATAATTCAGATGGGAGTTTGGCATCAATGTGCGGTAATGGTGCGCGCTGTGCGGTTGCATTTTTCCGAATGCTTGGCTCTGCAGCGAATGATGTCTCCTTCGAGGCAGGTGATGGGGTTCACCATGCCCATGTTGAGGATAGAAACGATAACTCATGGTATGTTGATGTATCCATGAAGGATGTATGTTCTCCCATTAAGCACAATGATGTTTATTATATCAATACCGGTACGCATCACACGGTAAAGTTAGTTGACGATGTGAACCGGATAGATATCGGCATTGAAGGACCACTGCTGAGAAATGACGGTAGATTTGAACCCCACGGCGTCAACGTGAACTGGGTATCAATGGCACCCGGTCAAATAACGGTAAGAACCTATGAGAAGGGTGTAGAGGCTGAAACATTGTCATGTGGCACCGGTGTCACTGCTTCTGCCATTATAGCAGGTTTATTGACCCAAACAAATGAGTGGAAGGTGAAAACCAAGGGTGGCATGCTTGAAGTAACCTATTACATCAACAATGATTGCTTTACCAACATTAGGCTGAAAGGCCCCGCAGTATTGGCTTTCTCAGGACAAACAAGTTTATTGTATTAATCAAAACTGCATTCCATAACAAGGTGTGCCGGTTTATATCTTCGCAGTATGATTGGAAGGAATATAAGCCTCCGGGCTCTGGAACCAAATGATGCACAAATTCTTTATGTTTGGGAAAATGACCCTGATGTATGGAGGGTAAGCAATACCATTGCTCCCTATTCAAGGTTCGACATTGACCAGTATATTCTGAACTCAGGTGATATATACACGTCAAAGCAGCTAAGGCTTATGATGATTCTTACCACTGACCCGATCAAAGTGGTGGGTGCCATTGACCTGTTCGAGTTTGACCCCCTGAACAGGAGAGCTGAAATGGGCATTCTCGTCAATAATGAGTACAGGGGAAAAGGCTATGCCGGCGAGGCCATTGAGCTTATTAAGGATTATGCCTTCGATACATTAAATCTTCATCAGCTTTATTGTCATGTGCCTGTAGATAAGGAAATAAATATACATTTGTTTAAAAAATGCGGATTTGTTATAACAGGTACCCGTCGGCAATGGCGCTGGAGTAAGGATCAGTGGACCGATGAGCACTTAATGCAACTTATTCCCAAAAAAGAAGAATTGAAATGAGACAATCTTATCATGCCGGCTATAGCGGTCGGAAATCAAAAAGGAAAGGACGTCGTTTCTTTTGGGTCATTCTTTTATTGGTGCTCATTGCCGGGGGTGTTTGGTATGCGTACAACCTCCTGCTCGCCCCAAATGTGTATGTTGTAAAGGATCAGAAGGCTGCACTGCTGATACCTACCGGTAGTGACTTCAGCGATGTTAAGAAATCACTCTATACGCAGGGTCTGATAATTCACCGTACCAACTTTGAACTGGTTGCCCGGCTTAAGAAATATGAGAATTCAATAAAGCCGGGCCGTTATGAGCTAACTGCCGACATGAGCAACATGGAACTGATTGATAAGCTGAGATCAGGCAGTCAGGATCCCGTTAAGGTTATCTTCAACAGTGTCCGCTTCCCGGCCCAGCTTGCGGGTCGCATAGCTAGCCAAATAGAGGCCGATTCCGTTTCATTGATCACTTTAATGAATGACAGCAACTTTCTTGATTCAGTGGGTGTAACACCGCTGAGTCTTTTCACTATGGTTATTCCCAACACCTATGAGTTCTACTGGAATACCAATGCCCGCAAGTTCCTTGAAAGGATGAAAACCGAGTCAGATAGATTCTGGAATAAGGAGCGTGAGGCGCAGATGCAGAAGCTCAACCTCTCTCGACAACAGATCATTACCCTTGCCTCAATCATTGAAAAGGAGACCAACCAGAACGATGAAAAGGCACGTATTGCAGGTGTTTATGTCAATCGTCTGAACAAGGGCTGGTTGCTTGAAGCCGACCCCACCCTGGTGTTTGCCCATGGCAATTTTGAAATCAAGAGGGTGCTCAATATCTATAAAACCATTGATTCACCCTACAATACCTACAAATACACTGGACTCCCACCGGGTCCAATATGCCTGCCTTCGGTATCTTCCATTGATGCCGCATTGAACCCTGAAATTCATAATTATATGTTTTTCTGCGCCAGGGAGGACTTCTCGGGCTACCACAATTTTGCCGCCTCCCTGGAGCAGCATAATCTCAATGCGTGGAAATACCAGCAGGCGCTGAATCAAAGAAATATATTAAACTAACCTTTACTGATGAGAAAAGCTTTCAAGGCTTACGATATACGTGGCATTTTTGATGTTGATTTTAATGCAGATGATGTTTACAGAATAGGTTTTTTCCTGCCGCGGCTGCTCCATGCCGACAAAGTGCTTATTGGCATGGATGTCCGTCTATCATCACAGGTCATTTTTGAACAACTGGGCAAGGGTATTACCGATGCCGGTGCCGATGTGCACTTCTGCGGCTTCGCAACCACCCCAATGATCTATTGGGCTACCGCCAAATTCGGTTATGATGCTTCTGTCATGATAACTGCTTCGCACAACCCCTCAAAATACAATGGCTTGAAGATTTCCCGAAAGGAAGCCTTGCCGGTAGGTTATGATACCGGACTAAGCGACCTTCTGGAATTGGCTGAACATGGAACCATTGTCCCAGAAGTGAAGAAAGGAAATATCAAAGACTTCAGCTTCAAATACGAGTATCTGCAATTTCTAAAACCTTACATTAGTGACCTTTCAACGCTGAAGATTGCAGTGGATTGCTCCAATGGCATGTCTTCACTTCTGGTTAGGGAGGTTCTGGGCCACTCCCCCATTTATCTCTTTGATACCATGGACGGCACTTTCCCAAACCATGAACCTAATCCCCTTGAACCGGAGAATATAAAGGACCTCTCCAAATGTGTGGTGGATAATGGCTGCGACCTGGGGATGATCTTTGATGGTGATGCTGATAGAGTGATGTTTGTTGATGAACAGGGAACATTCATTCAACCCGATATGATGATTGCCGTATTATCAGATTACTTTGCCGGCAAAGGTGAAACAGGCAGAAGCATCCAGGATATCCGCACATCAAAATCCGTTACGGAATATGTGGAATCCAGGGGATTTGAGATGCACACCTGGAGGGTAGGCCGGGCTTATGCTGCTTTAAAGCTCCGTGAAATAAATGGTTTGTTCGGCGGTGAATTGGCCGGCCACTATTATTTCAGGGATTTCTACTATTCTGACTCCGCCTTCCTTGCTGCGCTGATACTGCTATCTGAAATAAAAAAGGCAAAAGATCGGGGCATTTCCGTTTCTCAGTTGATTTCGGGCATCTCCGCATATTATGGTTCGGGTGAGATCAATCTGCATATAGCTGACAAAGTGGCAGCCATGGATACTCTCGTTAGCAGGATGAAGCATGCCGGGAAGCCAACAAAGGTTATGGATTTCGACGGCTACCGTATTGAATTTGCCGACTGGTGGTTCAACATACGTCCTTCAAATACGGAGCCTTACCTGCGGCTCATACTGGAGGCCCGTACACCTGAACTCCTTAAGGAGAAACTTGAAGTGGCATTGAGCATCCTGGAGCCTTTCAAAAATCAGGAAGAGCATGGGCACTAGACTCGTTCTTATCCTCACGCTCATACTTGCACGATTTGTTGTTTTTGCTGCTTTTGATCATAAAGTCCTTCCTGATTCAAACCAATGTCAAGGTGTTTCAAAGTCAGCCGACCCGAGTCTGACCGGATTATCCATCATTGACAATAAATCATTGCCTGCTGAATTGCTGACCATTGGCAACGGCCTTAATCATCAGTTGCCTTACAATGGTGACACGTCAATAAACAAGCGCCTGCTGAAGAACCTTACCATTGGCATTGGCACCCTCTATGCAGGCAGCGTTTTCGGTTTATATCAACTTTGGTACCGCGATTATGAGCAGGGAAACTTCCATTTCTACAATGATAACGGCGAATGGATGCAGATTGACAAGGCAGGCCATGCCACCTCCGCCTATTACATAGGGATGGTTGGTTTTGAAGCATTATCGGCTACCGGTATTTCAAACAACAAGGCAGCCCTGATTGGAGGCTCTCTTGGTCTGGTTTATCTTACAACCGTTGAGATATTCGATGGTTTCTCAGCCGGATGGGGCGCCTCTTATGGTGATGTCATTGCCAACCTTACCGGCACAGCCGCATTTATCTCCCAACAGCTTTGCTGGAAAGAGCAACGAATACTGTTCAGGTATTCATACCACCCTACCAAATATGCCGCCTACAGGCCAGATCTGCTGGGAAGCAATGCCATTCAAAGCGCATTAAAGGATTACAATGGACACACGTACTGGTTATCGGGCAACATCAAATCATTCCTGCCCGAACACTCAACCTTCCCGGCATGGATAAACATAGCAGCAGGTTATAGTGGTACAGGTATGCTGGGGGCCTACAGCAATCCATCCACGCACAATGGCATGCCCCTGCCTGCATTTGAGCGGTACCGACGCTACTATATATCGCCTGATATAGATTTCTCGAAATTGAAAGTGAATAATAAAACGGTGGGTTACCTTATCAAGGCGTTGAGTTTCATTAAAATCCCCATGCCTGCCATTGAATTCAATAAAAAAGGGATACGATTGCATCCCCTGTATTTTTAAACGTTGAAACGAATGTTCAGTATATCGCCATCCTCCACAATGTAATTCTTTCCTTCAATGAAAAGCTTACCGGCTTCGCGACAGGCATGTTCTGTCTTATATGCAATGAAATCCTTGTACTTCATGACCTCTGCCCTGATGAAACCGCGTTCAAGGTCACTGTGTATTACACCGGCAGCCTGAGGAGCTGTCATTCCCTTTTTGATGGTCCATGCCCTTACCTCCTTCGGACCGGCAGTAAAGAATGACATCAGGTTCAATATATCGTAGGCTGAACGCACCAGTTTATTGACCCCGGGATCTGTCAAACCGGCATCTTCAAGAAACGCGAGCCTGTCCTCAGCGCTTTCAAGTTCAGCGATCTCGGCTTCCAATGCCCCGGCAATGACCATTATTTCAGCCTTCTCATCTTTCAGCGACTCCTTCAACTGGTCAGAGTATTTATTGCCTGATTTGGCAGAATCAGCATCAACATTGCAAACATAGATCACAGGCTTGGCCGTGAGCAGGTACATATCTTCAATTACCCTGAGCTCATGATCATCCATGTCAAGGGTTCTCACCGACTTGAAGTCCTCCAGATGAGCCTTGACCTTCATCAGGCTATCAATGCTTTTTTTGGCATCCTTGTCGCCACTCTTGGCAATCTTTTCCATGCGTTGAATTTTCCTTTCAACAAGGTCAAGATCACGTATCTGCAATTCAAGATCAACTATCTCCCTGTCCCTAACCGGATTAACGGAACCTTCCACATGTGCCAGGTTAACATCATCAAAGCATCTTAGTACATGAATGATGGCATCCGTCTGCTGGATATCGGCCAGGAACTTGTTGCCTACCCCTTCTCCCTGACTGGCTCCTTTGGCCAATCCGGGTATATCAACAATCTCCACGGTAACCGGCACTATTTTGGCCGATTTGATAAGATTGTCAATTTCATATAACCGCTTATCGGGCACTATTATCTGTCCGATATTCGATTTGTTGGTGCTATATGCAAAGCTGGATGTTTGTCCCTTTGTGTTTGATATGCAGTTGAAGAGTGTAGTCTTGCCTATATTGGTAAGTCCTACTATGCCACATTTTAATGCCATTGCTGAAGGTGATAGGTTGATGATTAAACAGTGCAAAGATAGTGAAAATTGATGGAAGGGCATTAATCATTGAAGCGTTAAATATAGGTTACCCGTATATTAATGGTGGTTGAGCGCCCTCTGTCGTCTGAACAGGTGATGGAATGCGCCCCCTTTTCTGCCTTGATATAGGCCGGCTGTTCAGGAGCAGTCTTCTTGTAGAACTTCTTGTCAACATGCCAAAAGATGGCATTCACCCCATTTTCAGGACTGCATTTCAACATTAACTGCTGTTCTCTACCGGCAATTACAAGGTATTCGGCACCATCCGTAAGAGAGGTGATTTCAGGGCCTTTCTCTTCAATGATGGCCGTACAGGCAGCATTATGCTCAGGTATGCGCTTGTAGGGTATCTTCATCTCTTCATAGTAGTTGATAACCTGTGGCATATAGTTGGGATACCATACCGTTTTATAGCCTGCCGCCGGCATGCATTCACTGCAATATGAAACAGTTTCGCCTGCATTGGTAAATACAGGCTTCATGTGGCTGCACTTCATTGAGGGGGAGATGCCCGGCAGGTATGTTTCCATCACGCGGTTATGGCAGAACGTATCGGGCATCATGCCTGTTTCCGCGCAAACCAGCCTGAAATCAACATCTGCCGTGGGCATGAACCAGTCGCTGTTCTGTGCATTCAAATGGTTGAAGAGCATGAACAGCAGCGGCACGGCACAATCGGTTCCATTCAGTTCATATATGCCGCGGCCGTTAAAGTTACCCGTCCACACTCCTACCGTATACTCAGCATTATAGCCAATGGCCCATGCATCGCGACGACCATAGGAGGTGCCGGTTTTCCAGGCAATTTTAGGGAGGTTTGCCGCTTCACGGTACTCATTTGGAAGATCAGGGCGTTTCAGCCCGGTCAGTATTTCGGTAATCATATAGGCACTGCCGGGCGAACCAAGATAAACCCCTGTAC
>JAEYXG010000079.1 GCA_023428585.1 Bacteroidota bacterium | reverse complement strand
GTGATATGGTACTGGCTCCTCTTAAAACCTTGCCTTTCTTGTTTAGCTGGCGTGCTTTCTTTACCGCTTCAAAGTCAATTACAAAATGTTTTTCAAAATTATTGTATTCTGAAGCCACTACCGCCTGAACCATATTGGGTGAAATATGGTTTAATCCTTCCCAATCTTTTTTGAGTTTTATTTGTTCTCCGTCAATTACCTGTTCAGTGAACCTTAAAGCCATGAGAGGAGTAATGGGTGGCGGTATGAAACGATATAGTATGGTGGCAATGACAGTTGAAATGAAAAAGAAGAAAATGCAAAATCTGATAACCGATAGTGCTTTTCTAATTAATCCTTTCCTGCTCGACATATCGTTTTTAAAATTTGTACAAACCTACTGAAATAAATAATTTAATGGAAATCACCCTGGGTGTATTTGTAATTTCTTTTTTCAAAAATAATCAAAAATGCTGGTATGAGTAATTTTATAGGCATCAGGCATGAGGATCTTTATGCCAGAGAGCGCAGAGCACCATTGATACCGGAACATGTGAACTATCTGGTAAACAAGAAAAACATTGATATCATAGTCCATAAATCCGATAAGCGGGTATTCACTGATGCCGAATATCTGAAAGCCGGTGCTCGCATTGCACCTGACCTTAAGGAATGCAGAATTATCCTCGGTGTAAAGGAAGTTCCAATAGATGACTTTGAACACGCGAAAACTTATGTGAATTTCTCTCATGTGGTCAAGGGACAATTCTACAATATGCCCCGCCTCAAGCGTATGATGGAGCTTGAGTGCAATCTAATCGATTATGAGAAGATTACTGATGAGCTAGGACACCGGGTAATATTCTTTGGATACCATGCCGGATTAGCCGGAATGATCAATTCACTCTGGGCACTCGGCATCAGATTGAAGGAGAATGGTATTGAAACCCCATTCTTACGCATAAAACAGGCACATAAATACAACTCCCTTGCCGATGCCCAACAGGAAATTTCAGAAGTAGGGCTGATCATCGCCGAAGAGGGTTTGCCCGATGAAATACTGCCCCTTACTGTGGGCTTTACCGGTTATGGCCATGTTTCACAGGGCGCACAGGAGATTTTGGGCTTACTGCCTGTCAAGGAAATCTCACCTGAAAAGCTGTTGATGCTGAAGAATCGTAAATGCTCTCCCAAGAATCTCCTTTATAAAGTGGTATTTCATCAGGAACATATTGCACAGCATAAGGAGGGTAAGCCCTTCGATAAAGCTGACTATTACAGGAATCCGGCGAACTACCACAGTATTTTCGAGACATATCTTCCCGGACTAACCGTTCTCATGAACTGTATGTACTGGGAGCCACGGTTTCCTCGGCTCGTAACAAAAGATGCGGTAGCCAGACTCTTTGCCGCAACAACATCTGAGCAAGTTACTAATGGAAATCTTGAAGAACCTGCCATAAGCCCACTTAGTCCAAAGCTTACTGTGATTGGTGATATCACCTGTGATCCTGATGGAAGTATCGAAATCACGCATAAGGGTACTGAAATAGAAGACCCATTGTTTGTATACAATCCCGAAACCCGGCAGCAGACTATGGGTTACAGAGGACATGGATTGCTGGTTATGGCTGTACATATACTTCCCAGTGAACTCCCGCGCGAGGCATCGGCCAGCTTCTCAAATGCACTGATACATTATCTTAAACCTATAGTCGACTGCGACTTCGACGAGAGTTTTACTGAACTGGCACTGCCTAAACCGGTAAAGAAGGCGTTGATACTGCACAATGGAAAACTAACTCCCGATTACCAATATCTAAAGGAATTCCTTGATGCCATAACTGTAACTGCAACTAAATCAACTCAAGCATGAATAAAGTATTAGTACTTGGCGCAGGAATGGTCTCGCGCCCCTTGGTTAACTGGTTACTCGGCAGAGGATATCAATTAACCATTGCCGACATGAACAAGGAGAAAGTAATTTCCATGATCGGCAATCATCCCAATGCCACGGCAGCAAGTCTTGATGCCAATAATGAAGAGGAGTTGGATGTACTGGTATCTCAGCACGATGTAGTGGTAAGCCTTTTGCCATTTACCATCCATCCAAGGGTGGCAAAATATTGTATCAAGCATAGGAAATCACTGGTTACTACTTCATACCAGAGTCCGGCAATGCTCGAATTGAAGCCGCTTATTGAGGAAAGCGGTATCATAGTGTTGAATGAGATGGGATTGGATCCCGGCATTGACCATATGAGCGGCAAGAGGATCATCGACAGGGTGCATGCGCAACAAGGCAGTGTAATTAGCTTTTATTCCATTTGCGGAGCACTTACGGCCCCTGAAGCTTCTGACAATCCTCTGGCATACAAGTTCACCTGGAGTCCTAGGGGTGTCATGACTGCCTCTTTAAACAGTGCACAATACCTGGATAAAGGAGAAGTAGTTTCCGTTAACTCAGAACAATTGTTCAGCAATCCTTTCAAGATAGAATTCCCTGAAATAGGAATGCTGGAAGTATACCCGAATCGGGATTCCGTTTCCTATCGTGAGGATTATGAAATAGGGGAGGTGAAGACCCTGCTCAGGGGGACTATCCGCTTTCCCGGATGGTGTGAAACCATTGATGCCATGAAGAAACTGGGACTGCTCGATGTTCAGCCAGAAAACATGGAGCACATGTCGTACCTCAACCTCCTTGAACGCAAAGTGGGCAAACTTGATCCTCCCTATGAAAGTCAAATGGCAAAGTTTCTGAATGTTGATGAACAGTCGGCAGCCATAAAGTCACTTGATTGGCTTGGTTTCTTCAGCAATGAAC
>JAEYXG010000048.1 GCA_023428585.1 Bacteroidota bacterium | reverse complement strand
GTATAGTGATTGTATTTTTGCTGCATAGAGAGGCAGGGATGCCTTTTAGAGATAAGTTAAACTTTGAAGGAGGTAAAAAATGAACACTACAGCGACAAGAGTAAAGAAGATTACAAGAAACCGATTGTCATTACGACACTTTGATGAACTTTTTAAGACCGACAAGCGTATAAATCTTACATTTCTCGAGAAATTTCAGGTAGAATTAGATTTGGATATAGAGGAAGTCCATATAGATGGCAGACGACGAGTGAGATAAAGTAACAAGGCAGGTAGGCATGAACAGTAAAAGGCAATGATTGAGTATTACTAAACGATTAAAAAATATTATTAAAGAAATGACAACACAGATTTTATTGGCAACATTAATAATCCTATCAATTATTATCCTGATCATTACTTTTTTAAACACCAAGAAGCCTGAAACTAACGAAATCAATGACCAGTTGGTAAAACTGGGTTCCGATCTATCGAAAATGCTGAATGATGCGGCATGGATGGTTGCTGCTCTCGACAAATTGGACCCTACCCTACGTGAGGAGTTTAGAAGTAACCGGCAAGAAAACCAAGCGGCATTCAAAGAAACCAGGGAGGAGCTGGGTAATTCATTCAGAGTGCTGAGCACAGCTCTCTCTTCCCAAATGGAACTATCTAACCGCCAATCAAGTGATAAACTTAAAGATATCAGGGATACTGTTGAAAAAAAACTACTCATAATTCAAGAGGAGAACAACAAAAAACTTGATGAAATGAGAAAGATAGTTGATGAGAAGCTTCAGGAAACGGTTGAAAAACGCTTTTCAGAGTCATTCCGCATCATAAGTGAGCGACTTGAACAAGTGCATAAAGGATTGGGTGAGATGCAATCTTTGGCTTCAGGTGTTGGTGATCTGAAAAAAGTACTCACTAATGTGAAAACCAGGGGTAACTTGGGGGAAATACAACTTGGCTCTATCTTATCACAGATTCTTGCACCGGGGCAATACGAACAGAATGTCGTCACAAAGCATGGAAGTGGTGAACGTATTGAGTTTGCAATCAAACTCCCGGGTAGAAATAGCGATGATAACCATTTGTTTCTTCCAATCGATTCCAAATTCCCTAACGAAGATTACCAGCGCTTGTTGGATGCCTATGAAAATAGTACTAGTTATACTAATAAAGAGATGGAAGCTATCAACCGACAGTTTGAAAATTCAATCAAGAAGAATGCGGCTGACATACGCGATAAATATGTAAATCCTCCCCTAACTACAGATTTTGCAATAATGTTTGTGCCTACTGAAGGATTATATGCAGAGATATTGCGCAAAACTGGGCTGTTTGAAACATTGCAACGCGATTACAAGATCACCGTAGTTGGCCCAACTAACTTAGTAGCATTTCTAAGCAGTCTGCAAATGGGATTCAGAACTTTAGCCATAGAACAAAGGTCAAGTGAAGTATGGGAAATATTAGGAGCTGTCAAAACAGAATTCGGTCACTTTGGAGGCATTCTCGATAAAACGAAAAAGAAGCTTATAGAGGCTACAAATGTCATTGACCAAGCAGGTATCAGATCCAGGGCGATTGAAAGGAAATTAAAAAACGTGCAGGAACTACCGGCCGTGAATACAGCCGCCTTGATGGAAGACCTGAATGAACAAGATGAAATTCAGTCCGCCGAATCATAATGAAACCTTAACTGTCTTAACTTCAATTACTGCTTGAATCAGGAAAGTCTTAATTGAAGCAGGTCTTAAACTCTTCTGAACGACATATCCCTGAATATTGTCAGGTTGGTCAAACAAACCCAACTTTGCCCTTTGTTTTTGCAATATAAGCCACCCTCCTGTCGAACAGCTTTCCTGCTAACCGTTGAAAGGGATTGAGATGAACAGGATAGTAGTAATCTGACTCAAACCAACCATTCCCATCATAATATCTATAGTCAGGCGAATCGTTTCCAAGCATTATTTTCATACTTGACCTGGCCATTCTGAACATCATCAAGCTAAACAGGGAGGGTGATGGATATTGATTCTTGTTTAACAGAGAATAAAATTTGTTGGCATGTTTTTCAATAATAACGGCATTCTCTTTTTCTCGATCTGCAGAAATCGGTTCAACGGTAGTTATACATGATCCCTTAACCGTGTTAAATCCCAAACCATATCCGAAGAAATTGATGTATTTAAGAATCTTCTTGCCACCATATATGCCTTCCGTGACTATACTTGTAAATGATTTACCAAAAAACGGAGGCCGATGAAACATATAACCAAACCTATCGAAGAAAACTTTCATTATTCCTGAGACCTGAAAAGAATAATTGGGAGAAGCAAAAACAACTCCATCAGAGCTTCTAATCTTATCGAACAACAAATCCCTATCGTCCTTCAAAGGGCACAATTCTTCTCCTTGGTCCAGACACAACCTGCAACCTCTACAATGTAAGAGATCATAATCGCTCAGGACTACTAGTTCAGTTTGAATATCTCCTAAAGATTCTAAATTTTGGAGAAATAATTCGGCTGCATGGTAAGTGTGCTTTCTATGGGCACTGCCTACAAACGCTGTAACTTTCATGATATTAACCTCCTGATTGATAACATGTTTGACAAATAACTTTATAAAGTTACATCATTCCAAGGCCATTTGTACCAAAGTAAGTTAAAAAATCAATGATTGAGGTTGCATTTCATTACTCATCCATCAGAACCTTATACCTAACCATTTCAATGTTTCGTACTTTAATGGTACGTTTTTCCCTGTTTGAGACAAACGTGTGAGTAATAGACAGTCGGAAGCCTCCTTCTCATATCGCTTATGATGAAATATCAGCATCTCTGAGTTGTCAATACTGTGGTGGTCAATGAATATGCTGATTGACAGCTGCCCATGTCATCGGTATGTATGATAAGCCGTGGGTTAATGGAGTTCCGGCTTATCGGTTTCTTGGTCGCAGTTGTAGGTTCTTGAGCTGATACTGCTAACACTATAACCAGACTAAAAAAGCGCAAGTTGGATGCTTATTAGTTTCTTCATTGTGTCAAATATAAGTACTATATCTTTTATGGCTGCCATAGTAAGCCCGATAACATGCACTATTTCCCGAGTTTTAGAATGCGCAGTGCTCCTTTAACAACTACAATAAACACGATGGAACCTATCACAAGATCCGGATATTTGGATTGTGTTAGCAATACCAATACTCCTGCAATGATTACTCCAGCATTTATAATAACATCATTCGAAGTAAATATCATACTGGCTTTCATGTGTGCTTCCTCACTTTTCGACCTTTGAAGCAGATATAGGCACAACGAATTAGCAATTAATGCCAGAAATGAAATAATTATCATTGTTTGGTAATGAGGAATCTGTTCATAACCAATAAATCGACGCACAACTTCGATAATGCCTATTGATGCAAGGAACATCTGCAAATATCCACTTAAAGTGGCAACCATTTTCTTCTTTTGATTGACTTTTCCAATAGCCCACAAGCTAAGCCCATATACAAGTGCATCAGCCAACATATCAAGTGAATCGGCAATCAGTCCCATTGAGCCGGCAAAAATGCCTGCCAATATTTCTATGAAAAAGAAAACAAGATTAATGGCAAGCACCAACCACAAAATCCTTGATTGACCTTTTGGATCATCTACTTCATGTATCAGGTGTTGTTCATCATCGGTTTGCTTTATATTAATGAGCTGAGCACCAAGATTTAAAGAACTGAGACGCTTCTCAATCTCTGGATCTTCAATTGTATGAATAACAGTAAGTTCTCGCTTGTTAAGATCAAAGTCGAGCCTTTTTATAGAATCTAGCCCTGCCAATTGCATTTTAATCATACTTTCCTCTGAAGGACAGTCCATATCTGCAATGTGATAAACAGTAATATACATAATTGAATGATGTTATTATTGAAATATGACTAATCAACGGCCTTGATTTCATTATTTAACCAATAACCAATCTGTAAACCGCTATTTCAAATATATGAAAAATACCGGGGTATAGCCATATAGGGCCTGAATTATATAAGGTTCAAGATTCAAATAAATATCTTCTCATCAAATTGATTATCGCTCACTACCTGTTTCAAGTCCACTAACAATACCTCCCTATTTCGTGTTATATTATTGTGTATATCATGGGTAGTGTTGAGTATAACTAAATATTTCAGGCTATTTAAGTTAATCATTAAAGAAAGAAAATTTCATGGCAAAATCAAAAACAACGTCAACAGAGAATGGACATATTGTCTTTCTTGACGAAAGGAGCGTTAATCAAGAACTTAATGGTGATAATCAGGCAATACTTAAATCCAGCAGTGTAAGGAAGAAAGATAAAGAAAGCCTGAGCCGTATCTTTATAGGCAAGCCTGTTTGGTGGTATGGAACCGGTTTGGCAGTATTGCTTTCAGTTGGTGCCGCATGGTGGATAGTAAGAAAGCGAAATATTCAGCTTCAAATGACTTCCAATGCCAACACTTAATGGATTAAAATTAGTGATTGGAATATACAGTAGCCTATTAGTCGGTGTTGCTATCCCTGTCCGTTCCAAAGAAACATTTCATCCATTTCCCATTCCTGATCTGGCTTTTCAGCTCACACCTGTTGGTTTCTTCTACGGCAACAAGTTTCAAGTATTCAGCGAATTAGGATATGGATTCCGAGGCTTGTTGAATTTGGGTATCAACATTAAATTCTGACTTTATACAAGTCAGATTGTCCTTTTGATCAGTTGAATACCAAAAATGGTTCAGGATAAATCATGTTTTCTGATCCTTCGTCCTGCGATACACTTATGGATCACAACTTTTATAAAGTCAAATAAATACACTGCCGCCAAGGGAATCAATAACAATATCACTATTAACAATATAAGCAGTTCCCCATCGCTTGCACTGCCTGTTGCTCCAAAGCTTTGATTGAATGCCAAAAGGAATAATATGGTAAGAGCCTTTTTCATAATTGAATATTGCTAGCACTATGAATAGTCATAACTGAAATTCAATGTATTACAAAATTAGTGAATTACTCAGGCAATGTCAATTGCATAAGTGAAATTATTGTCCTATGCTCCAATTATTTTTCATTCACCTATTTGAGCATACTATTTTAGATAAAATATTTCATTTTTGTTCCCGGATAGTGAAAAATTTTGTATCTTAAGGGATTCATTTAAAACATCTTACAATGGCATTGTTTAATCTGAAAGGTATGATGATCTTTCCCACACCTGAAAAGATCAGGGAAACGGGCAAAATGAAAGAGATGATTGTAATTCAACAGTGTTTTTGCCCAAATGGCCATAACCTGGTTAGCAATCAGGCGATGTTTGATAATTTTGATGGCATCATGCTTAAAGTAAGGTCAGAGAATGAGGAAGGGTATGTTGCACTCAGTCCTGTATTTGGAATTAAACAGCGTGTTTCTATTGGTATAATCCTAATGAAAGATGAATTGCTTGAAATCACATGCCCAGAATGTAACGCTAAATTACCTGTCTATTCTGCATGTTCCTGCGGTGGCAATTTGATAACCCTATTCCTCGACCAGCAGAATGATTATACAAATAGCATATTGATCTGCAATAGGGTTGGTTGTCAAAACGCACAAATCAGAGCACACAACGAAGTGGCCAATTATGATGAATCGGGCAATGTAATCTTTCACTGAATTCGCTGACTCAGAATAGGTATTGACAGCAACTACTTTTTAATGAATTTTACTGCAGTGACTGCATTTTCATTATTTCCCCTGCATATATAGATGCCGGGTTCGAGTTTGCTTACATCAACAACTCTGCTGGCGCTTTCTGATATCAGCAGCTTGCCATTAATACTGTATATTTCAACATTTTTGATCTTTCCATCACTTAACAGATACAACTTATCACTGACAGGATTAGGATAGATTTGCATTTTACTTGCCAGTTCTATTTTTGGTACATCTATAATAATTGAGGTCAGATATTGAAATTCAACAGTTTCATTATCCGTTGTAAGTATCGCCACATTGCCTATTTCATTGGCATACCATTGGTAACTAATTGTTTCATACATTTCGACACCAACAAATTCCCACCCTCCAACAGTATTCCAAGTATAGGTGGAATCTGTATGAATTGAAGTTTCCTGAACTCGCAAAGTAGTATAGGAACCGACCGGTGTAATAAGCGTTCCACTTCCATCAGCGGTAGTGTTGGCAGTAATGTGACTAATTATACGGGTAGAATCAATTAGCATATCAGAAAATCTGACTGAAGTGGTACTAGTACCTGTAGTTGATGATTGTGCCTGATTTCCATAACTAAATGGCAGCGGGAGCAGATTGGGGGCAGGATTAAATGAGTGGAACTCTAAAAAAGAAAACCCCGGGGAGATAAAATAGGCATTCCCTCCAAGTTCAAATATCCCGTCAATTGCCGAATACTCGAAGCCTTGAATATGTATAGTGCCCATTTCGTCATATACAGTGGTTACATGAGCAAGGTTAGCCTCAGGAAATAATTCATGACCAGGCACTTCTGCAGGATTTAGGAATCTGATCGTATCCGCATAATGTGATGAAGCGGAACTGAAATCCCATATTTGATTTGTACCTGCACCACCGGGGCCGGTAAAGGAAGAAGTATCAATTGCGCGCATCATTACGGTACCTGGTACAGGCATGTCATCATGGGTGATTGTGATTTGTCCCATTACAGTAGATGTGCTGATCAAGAACAGCAAAATACTGAACAACTCACGAACCTTGGTTAGTGTAGAGATTGTTTTCATACAGTTTCGTATTTACAATTAGCCTTTTTAAAAAGTAACAAATTGGAATAAAATATGTTACAGTAATCCACCTAAAATATTTTATACCTCTGATGCTCTTGATGCACTGGCATGTCATGGCCCTTATAAATCATTAAAAACACGGTTAATCCATTCACTATAGAGAGAATGTGTTAATTTTATAGCCATAAATTACAGAATATGAAAATCTTGAACACATTCTATATGGGCTTCCTGTTGCTTTTGATATTTACAGGGAATCTTAATGCTCAGACGGCTGATCGCACTTTTAAGAGTTGGAAAGCAGAGGGCTCTCAATACGAGATTATTGTCAGTGATGGCAAGTATGTTATCGAGCCCATGAATGAGAAAATCATGCATGTGATTTTCTATCCTGAAAGCAAGAAAGTAAAAGACTTTGCCTATGCGGTAGTCATGGAGTCTGCAAAACCAACTATAAAAGTCACTGAAAATGAGAATAGTCTGATTATGGATTCAGAGAATGGCATTGATTTATTAGTAACATATCAACCATTCAACATAAGCTACTCATTCAATGGCAAGCCTTTGCTGGCAGAAACTACCGGATACATGGAAGCCGACAGCAGTTGGATGATAAACCTGGGCATCTCATCAACAGAGGTTCTTTATGGTGGTGGCGCCCGTGTGCTTGGAATGAATCGTAGAGGCAATCGTTTACAATTATACAACCGTGCTCATTATGGTTATGAAACCAGATCAGAACTAATGAACTACACCCTGCCAGTAATGCTCTCCTCCAAATTATATGCAGTTCTTTTTGATAATGCCGGATTAGGTTACCTGGACCTTGACAGCAAACAGACAAACACGCTTTCATACGAATCATATAGCGGCACGCCAAATTATTATGTCATTGCAGGCACTGACTGGTTTGACCTCATTGGTCAATATACCTTGCTCACCGGGCGTCAGCCTTTGCCTCCACGTTGGGCCTTTGGTAATTTTAGCATTCGTTTTGGTTATCATTCCCAAAAGGAGACAGAGAAAACTGTCAATCT
>JAEYXG010000046.1 GCA_023428585.1 Bacteroidota bacterium | reverse complement strand
GGGGATGGAGCACTATTCACTCCCTGCTTGACAACGGAACTATCACAATCCATTATTGAACAGCACGAAATATTGAATCCGCATTCACTGCCTTAGCGGAAATACATATTCAAAATGATCGAAGACTACTATAAAGTACTAGAGCTGCGAAAGGATGCCGGTCAAACGAAAATTGCCAAGCAATATTTGAAGCAGGTGAACAGGTGCTATAAACTACTTCAGGAGGATGAAAAGTACAGAGGAGAATTTTATATAGTCAACAGGGCAATTGAAATATTGAAGGATGAAACAATCAGAGTATACTACGATATTATTCATCAGGAACTGTTAAACAACACGCTGGATCTCAGCAACGCTGCCATACAGAAATACATGAGGATTGTCAATGATGGAATTGCTGCCGGAGATGAAAAAGCCGACAAGCTTCTCGCCGAATTGGAATATCGGAATCATACAGGGATAATTCAAACCACAACGGAATTTTGGCTAAAATATCTAGTTTATGCGAATCCCACATTATTGTATAAATTTATACACCTACCAATACTAAGTCTAATTTACATCATCATTGGAATAACGATTAGTTTGAGACAAATAGAGAATTTCAGCAGTGACTATTTGACAATTGGAATCGTGATAAGTCTGTTCAATATTGCTATTCTCTTTTTAAATTTCGCATCTTATATCGTCGGTAAGATAAATAAATAATTACGATACTATTGATCCTTTAACACCCTATCCAGATCGCACTTACAAAGTAAATATTAGCCCCGATACCTTTGCGGATAAAAAAATATTTTGTTCGCACCTCATACTTCATATAATTGCTACATTTGATTGAATTATATTCAGGCATTGAATTCAAGATTGTTTCTGAGCGGTTACCTAACATTAATCTAATGAGAAAAATATTGATCTTCCTCTCCTTTATCGGTTTAACCACATCGTGCATTGTGCAGGGCTGGACGAATGATTTTGACACATTGAGCGAAACTCAGAAGAATAAAGTCAAGGCAATTGAAAATTTTCAGGATCTGAACAAGGAATTTATCTATAAAATAAATGGGCAGCAGCTGAAGGAAGAGTTAAAAAATCACCCGAAATCGGTTGTATACCTTTTTGCGAATGGATGCACCTCTGACTATTGCAAGCCAATTTCAGTATACGAAGATTTCGCCCGGAGAAACGGTTACAGCCTTTTCCTGATAATGAATGGATATACCAATTTGAATGAAACAATAAAGCAACCCATCTCCAATGTCCTGTTTGTCGTGGACAATTATTATTACAATGAGAAGCTTAATCATAAGTATATCAGGTACTTTGAGAATGATCTGGCAAATAGACCCTTACAGGAAAAACAAAAAGAGTACCAAGGCAATCTTTACTTCTTTGAAAGAGATTCCTTAGTGCAGATTTTAAGAGAATTGCCAAAGTAATAACCCAAATCAAGCACTACTTCCCGGCTTATGCCCGAAACAACAGGATAGCGCAAGTCGATTCGCTCGATATAGTGAAAGAGGGAGGCGCATTGAATTGCATTAGCTGGACCGTAAAAAGGTAAGGTGTTATAACATACAGGATAGTGCAGTTGCTGATGCACTATGGGTCAGTATCATCACAATTTAGAATAATACCGCTTTCGCCTTATAACAACCTGGTGTAACCGGTTTGTCCCAGAGCATTCCTAAATGTCTATTCATAGATATTATTCCTGGGAAATTTTGTATCATCAAGACCGCAGTCGTAAATCAGACCCATGTATATACCATGAAACTCAGCCATTTTTTCAGGAGTACCAATATCCCTCGCGTTAATATAAAGGTCATATAAGTAATTTAATTCCTCGCTGTAATTTGCCTCCTTTAAAAGCAACCTGACGAAATCCAATTTGTCAACTTGTTCAGCTTCCAAATTATCTATGGCTTTTCCAATAACAAGTCTTTCCATCTGTACTTTAAAGTGATCGATGGCTGACTCAATTTCAGCCGTTATTCTTTGTGAAGTATTGCCTTCATAATTTTTAAACAAAGTATATACGGATGTTACACCCTCTGCTTCATCAATATAAGCCATGATTATTTCTTTTAGTAAGTTTTCAGCGACAGCTTCATTCTTCAGGAAGAGCGTAGGCATGCACTGTGTAATGGCACCATAGTATTCGATGCGTTGTATAACACCCTGCTTATCAGTTTTCACTTCAGCAACTTCCATTAAACGAAATCCAAGTGGGTGAATCATTAATTCCAATAATCTGGGTTTGCGCTTTCCGTCAAGATAGTACATATTTAAGGTCGGTCCGTATGGATTGATAAATCCAGTGGCATAAACCATAAAACCTCTTCTAAGCAGTTGATTTATTTTCCGGGTGGAATCTATCTCAATGAATTCCTTTTCCTGATTAATTGCTATTATCTTTTCCATATTTATCTTTATTTTATTAAACTTAATATAGCTGCCATATAATTTAACTATTAGTTCTTTTGCCTTTTTTTTCTTTATTGCAGGATGGACATAAAACGTCAAAAAATCGTTTCCCGGAAATACCTTTACGGATGCAATTTTCTTTCCGTTGCTCCGGAAGGTGATGATCTGATCATCACCCTTCAGGATATGGATTTTCTTCATGGAGTAAGGTATTTATAAGTTAACTATTTCGAGACTTGATTTGTTCTGCGCTTCTGGCGAAAGCCTGCCTGAGAGCAGAAATGTGACTGGCAGGCAGCTCCTTGTAGCAGAATCCAAACACCGGAAAGTTTTTGTTTCCTGTAAAAACCTGCATGGATGAAGTTTCAGCCTCCAACGACTCCACGATCATCAGCCTGTAAGGCATTCGCGGATCTATGATACCGCTTTCGCCGAATAACCTCGCAGCACTTGTAATATAGGCCAGTGGTACGATGAACTCGACCATGGTAACGGTCTCCTGGCTGATATTATAACCGGCATCGCACAGAAACAACGTGGATTTTTTTTCACTGTGAAGCCCGATATAATCAGTGGCTGTCACTTTATCGAGGAAGTCATGCCAGGCGGGGGTTTTAGCCGTTAACGGAAGCCTGAAACACACCAGCAGACCTGCCGGGTAAAACACTGTCCTTCGACTGCTTTCCCCCGAACCCGGGAACTGTAC
>JAEYXG010000304.1 GCA_023428585.1 Bacteroidota bacterium | reverse complement strand
AGATTACCCTTAAGGACCTCCCGATTATCAAGGATGTGGTAAGTCCATCAATTGAGAGTTTGGACGATCTGGAAAAAAATCACATCTCCATGATCCTTGATAAATATGCCTGGAATATATCGGCAGCAGCCAAGGCATTGAAGGTTGACCGGGTAACACTCTATAACAAGATCCGGAAATATGATCTGAAACAAGCCAGGTAATAGAGATGAATCCTGACCGTATATTGTTAATCTCCTTTGGTTATTCAGGTAACGTGCTTCCAGAAGTGATCGTAAGCGACATAGAGAAGGAGTATTCCTTACCCGTGTTCATTAAGGAAGGCTATATGGATATCAGTGAGTATTACGATGGCAGGAGAAGGCAATACAATGGCGACGAATTGCTGCGCAAAATAGATGAGAACTATGGGGCCGACAATGTGAAGACACTCGCAATTTTTAATGTGGACCTGTTTATACCCATACTCACATACATATTCGGGCAAGCTTTCCTAAACGGCAGAACGGGCATTGCCTCCATACACCGTTTAAGCAATGAACGCTATGGAATGCCAAAGGACGACAAGCTGCTCACCGACAGGTTCAGAAAAGAGGTTATACACGAATTGGGGCATGCCTTTGGACTCATACATTGCATCAACACTGCTTGTGTGATGCATTCAAGCACCTATGTTGAAGATATTGACATGAAAGGTCACAGGCTGTGTTCAGCTTGTCGCAGGGAGCTGGAAAAATCAAGGTCAGCGCTGGAAAGATGATAACCGATATTATCTGCCGGGATTCATGCGAAGATATTTCTGGCATTATCTGCTGAACCATCCGCATCTGGCGTATAAAAAGATGGGTAATGTGGCTGTCACATCGCCTGGTATTTCAGGAAATTCGCCGGGATGGTTTATCCCTGTGTCCATACACCCCGTTTGTTTCGGTATTGGCAACATAGTTCATAAACCGGTGATGATAGATGATCAATTGGCCCTCAGGGAATTTCTCACGCTTACTGTAATGATTGACCATGATGTGGTAGATGGAGCACCAGTGTCCCGGTTTGTAAGGGATTTGACGCGTAATATTGAGAATGGGGTAGGATTGTGAGGGATTGAGGGAGTGACTTTGCGGGTGTGCGATGGAGCGACTAAGCGATGGAGCGATATTGCGAGTAAATTAATTACATTTGTGGGATGGGAACACAGCCTAACAATCCTTTGCACGGGATTACGCTTGAACAGATATTGGTGGAACTTGAAGCTCATTACGGGTGGGAGCGGTTGAGCTATTATGTCAACATCCGCTGCTTCAAGGAAAATCCTTCGGTGCAGTCAAGCCTTAAGTTTTTACGCAAGACTCCCTGGGCAAGGGAGAAAGTTGAGGAGTTGTATGTTACTCTTATATCCCGCCGGAAATGAGTAAGAAAGTCGTGGTTGTTGGTGGTGGTCCGGCAGGAATGATGGCTGCCTGGCATCTGGCGGAGTCATTTGAAGTAAAGCTGTTTGAGAAGGGACCACAACTTGGCAGGAAATTCCTGTTGGCAGGGAAGGGTGGTTTGAATATAACACATCTGGCCGATCGTGAAGAACTTAAAAGTGCCTATTCGCCTTTCGGAATCATGGATAAAGTGCTGGATTGCTTTGATCAGGCTGATTTCAGAAAGTGGTTGATGGATCTGGGTATCCCTACCTATGAAGGCACCAGTGGAAAAGTGTTTCCTGAAAAGGGCATGGATGCGTCAATTGTACTAAAAAGGATAACGGATTCACTGCTTGAAAAAAGTGTAACTATCTATTTGAATCTCCGGTTAATAGGGTTTTCCGATGATATATCAGGGGAATATGGCGACAATGAAACAACGTCATCCGGCAAGCATAGGGTGACAAATTTAACTAAAGAGAAGCCAAAAGGGGGTAATGCTGATAAGCGATTTACATTTCATGTAAAGGAGAATGGAATGGAAGAAAGTAGAATAATGCATTATGACGCCGACTTTGCTGTATTAGCGCTGGGTGGAGCTTCTTGGCCTCTGACGGGATCAGATGGCAGATGGGTAGAGATGTTCCGCGAGCATGGTATTCCCACTCTGTCGTTTCAACCTTCCAATTGTGGTGTCAATATCAATTGGCCTCGTTCTGTATCAGAGTTCCATGCAGGTAAACCGCTCAAGAATCTGAAGATTTCAGTTGAAAGTAATGAAGAGATGTCTGTTCCAGCTTATAAGGGAAACACATCACCTGATGATAAGGAGTATTTAACGGAAATAGGTGGAAAGCCGGCAGTGATTAATAATACTTTAACCGGTACCAATACAACACCATCAGATATTGAAATTAATACAACCAATAATACCATTTCCAAGGGTGAAGCACTAATAACGGATTATGGATTGGAAGGAACGGCCATTTATCCCCTGATTCCGGTGATCAGACAGAAAATTGCTGATGGAGCGGTAGTTTCACTGGTTCTAGACTTTAAACCGCTGAATTCACATGATCAATTGATTAGCAAGATCAACAGGAAGAAATCATCATCCTTTGGCAGGACTTTGTCACTTGATAGTGCGCAGATGGCTGTAATAAAAGCATTTACGAGTAAAGGGGAATTCATTGATCCATTGCGATTCTGTGCATCCGTAAAGAAGCTGGCATTGCCGGTTCAATCTTTACGACCGGTGGAAGAGGCTATCAGTGTGGTTGGAGGCATTGACCCGGCTTATCTGCAGGAGGATTTTTCATTAAGGAAGGCCCCCAGCGTATATTGCATTGGTGAGATGGTAAACTGGGATGCACCTACAGGTGGTTACCTTCTTCAGGGGTGTTTTTCCATGGGTACTTTTGTAGCCCATATGATAAAGAAGGAGCCACATCACTGATGCGGCTCCTTCTTTATTTGGTTGAGTTTGAGTTAGAAAGGACTCAGAACACGGCTATATAGATTATTCTGCTATTTATGGGGACTATATGTTGGCCGATGTGCTTTCAACTTCACTTGCCTTGGCATCTTCCATAATTATATCATAAGCATAACCGTGGCCGAAGTCCTTATTCAGGTGTATGGTTCCGGTAAAGACCACAATATTGCCTTCTGCAAGGGTATCATTGGTAGTGATGGTAAGGTCGTAATGGCCGTCGAAACTTGTACCGTCCTGTATATGAGCCCAGTTCTTTTTCATGATGTTACGGTTGTATTTAACTATCATGCCTCTGATGGAGACTACCTTGCCATCAAGATTTTCCTTGTTCTTGTAAATCTCTTCCATGGTCATACCTCCGGGAGCTTTTGCAAACTCCAGATCTCTTACCTGATTTGGATTTACAGCACCTGGAGATTTAGCCTGAGGTTTTTCAAAAGTGAGAGAGGCATCGTTGACAAACATAATGGATTCAAATGTCTTGTTCAACTCCTTGCTTTTAAAATCCTTCATCTCAAAGGCATCAGTATAATAAATGACATCACCTTCCTTGGCATCGAGAATGGTAGTAGCCATCCAGAATTTGCGGTTTTCTTCAAAGACCTGGAAATAGGAATAACTTGATGCCTGTTTTACTTCAAGAATAGTGGCGGCGTGCATGCCTGCGGGTAATTCAACCTGCTGGTCGGCAGCTTTTCTCTGACAGCTGGCAGCAATCAGCAGCATAAAGGATAAGAGGTAAATTGAGATTTTTCGCATTTAACGTAAAATGTTAAGTGTAAATAATAATTTAATTTTTCGCCGGTAAGGACACTGCGCTACTTTTTGATTAACAATTTAGCATTGATATGGTCATTACCTGAAACAAGATGTAAAAAGTAAATACCTTCGGGTACGTCTTGTTTATTAAAGAGCAAAGTAACAGGAAAAAACGGTTGGTTCTGAGGATCTATGTAAATTTCTGATACTTTTCTGCCGTATGTGTCAAAAATAGTAAGTGTACCTTTCAAGTTGCCATCGTTCTGGATATGAAGGATTCCGTCGGGAGTAACAGGGTTGGGGCTGATGAAGAGTGGTTTAAACAGGTCGGTTCGGGCTGATGAGACTATAATTGAGAAAACAAGCTGGTCATTTGACTGATTGATAATTGTATCTGCTTCATCAAAGTAGTCTCCAAAATATGATGCTTCTCCGGAGTAGAGGCCATAGGGTACCTGGGAAAACACAAGTGAATCCGTTTCAAGTGTTCCATCATAGCTTCCTTCCGGACCATCGAGATGCACAACTGAACCAAACAGTGGAAAGGTTGTCGGGTATTGATATACCTTGCAGATAAGGTCCCTACGGAGCATGAGAAGGCTGAAATCCTGCGGAATGCTACCACCGGGAGTTATGTCAACCTCCATTGTGACAACTTCCGTATAAGGATGGCTTGCTGTAACATCCAATATTCCTACAGGGAGTTCCATCAGATAATCGCCGTTTGCATCAGGGTGTACTGAAGCGGTCCCGGCGGATACTGTTGCTTGGGTTACATCAGCCATATTGCCTTCAATGGTGACGGTTCCGTAAAGAAAGCCGGTTGTGGGCAATAGTGATAGCAGGAAGTCGATGTCATAAGTCGTTTCACCGGGAGCTACCGCCACATTCGACCTTATTTGAGGAGTGTAGCCATCAAGTGTGGCCTGAACATCCCAGGTACCTACGCCAACTTCCATGGAATAATGACCGGCAGCATCAGGATTGGTGGTTATGGCTCCTGCAGTGATGATAGTCTGAGTTATATCTCCTGAACCATCAGCCAGTTCAACCATTCCATCAATAAAGCCGGTAGTGGGAACAGGCTCTAACACGAAGTCAATGTTGTTGGTGGTTTGATCTTCAAGGACTATTACTCCGGATACAGTATCAGGATAATAGCCGTTGAGTGAAGCAACAACATCGTATGTGCCTGTTTGAACCTGCAGTATATAGTCGCCGGTTGGATCAGGGAAAGTTGAATTGTTACCGGCAGATACAACAACCTGTGTGATATTTCCGTTGCCACCATTAAGTGTAACATGTCCTTGTATATGGCCGAAGACGATTTCATAAGGCCCCAGTGTTCCGGCAATGGAAAAGTTCTGGGCATATACATCATTGGCATCGTTGCGGTTGTCCTCCCAGCATACAATCC
>JAEYXG010000245.1 GCA_023428585.1 Bacteroidota bacterium | reverse complement strand
GCTTATAGCAACTCAGCTCATACAACTCTTGCTTCATGTCAGGATTGCCACATGGCTCCTATGCAGGGTAAAGCTGGTGGACATACCTTCTTCGCTAAAGGAAACTTCAACGGCTGTAATGCTGATGGCTGCCACACAGGGGCTGATGCTACTTCTGCAAGTTTATGGACTGGCCCAAGAGCTGACATCAAAGCTTCTTTGGATGCTCTTGCTGCTAAACTTACCATCAATGGTGTTGATATCCTTAACAGGAACCCCGATGCAGATCATAATCTCTGGGCTGCCAATACCACCAACAAATATGATGGTTATCTGAACATCTATGATCCTATCACTAACCCTGATGGCGTAGCAAACAATCCTAATGGCTTATTCAGAAATCCTGCTCCTTCAAATTCATGGAGTCAGGCTCAGAAAGATTTCAACCTTACTTTACCTAAAATCACTCTTACCAATGCTCAAATGGGAGCTCTTATCAACTTCCAGTTGTGTTTGAGGGATTATAGCCAAGGTATCCATAATTACAAATACACTAAAGCCTTATTGCAGAATTCACTTGCTGCCTTATAATTTAGTTTAGATTGTATAGCTTATCCAAAGAAGCCGTTGCTCATTAATTGCAACGGCTTCTTTATTTGTAATCTTGTTTGAACCTGCATAAAAACCGGCCTAGTATAGCCACCAGCTTTGATTTCTTTAGTAATTTAGTGACCTATAATCTATTACCAATGAAACACCTTCCAATACTAATAATTCTACTTATTCTTACTTTTAATACCAGCGGTCAAATATCACAAGTAGACTTTGCAGTCCAAACTGGTATCAGTATTCCTCTGTTTGATTACTCCGCAACTACTTTACCCGAAGGAAGTTTTGCCACTACAGGTTTCACGGTCTCTACGGAAGCGAAATTCCTACTTGATGAGCGTTGGGCAGCTACTGTTATTGCAGGTTTGCAATTAAATCCTGTTGATGTTGGTCGATTGGGATATGAAAAGGTCAATGCCGATCCTTTCTTGGAAGATCTTTACATCAGGAGTGATCCCTACAAGGTTGTTCATTTGATGATTGGCCCTGCCTATCAATTCCCACTTAACAATAAATTAGCTTTGGAAAGCCAATTAAATGGGGGTGTGTTTGTTGCCTTCACTCCATACCAATTATATAAGCCTGAATATTTTTTTACAGGCCCTCCATTCTATGAAATTACCTCCGCCAGAGTTATCAGCTTTGCAATGGGAGGCACTGTCAGGTTGATTTACCAAGTAACTCCATGCTATCAGATTGCGCTTACCAACCAGTTTTTACATTCAAAGGCATCATTCAAATTCAATACTTCCAATTCAACAAGAACTGACATTAGAAATATCAGTTTATATAATGCTTCATTCTCAATTATAATGAAATTATTCACACGAGAAAAACAGGTTGCATTATAAAATCTTCAACAAACCGCCTATATGATGTAGTAAGTTTACTCAATTAGATCATAATACTTTCACAAAACAATTCCACTTTCTGTTATTAGCCATTTTTGTATTCAAGAAGTATTTGTTGATTGAAGGTTTTATATTGGCAAAGTAAATTCTTGGATAATTTAAAAGTTTTCCTAGTACTTGGTTAAATTAAGAGCATAACGTGCCATTGATGTAGATCAATCAAAACAGGTTGGTAAAACAATAGAAATTGGATAGTGATTCTGTATCTACTTATCGATATATATAGTTATCTTTGTGATTGAGATGTTTAATAATTTCATTCATTAACAATTATAAATCTGTAAAAATCGAACAACATGAAAAAATCAGTTAAATTTTTTACAATCCTGTCATTAGTTTTAATATTCAGTGCTGCAAACATGGCTATTGCTCAGAAGGCAGCTGCTCCATGGGTTATTCCTACAAAATACAAGACAATGAAAAGCACCATTAAAGCTGGTGATGCTTCAATAAACAGCGTAGGCAAGGAATTATACAACAAGCACTGTAAATCATGCCATGGTGTTAAAGGCTTGGGTGATGGTCCAAAATCGGCAATGATGAAAACTGCCATGCCTTCATTTGCTGACAAGAAGTTCCAGGCACAAACTGACGGCGAAATATACTATCAGTCGATTGTTGGCCGTGATGAGATGCCGAATTTTGAGAAAAAGATTCTGGATGAGGATGATAGATGGGCATTAATAAATTTTCTACGCACTCTCAAATAAACCTAATAAAATTGCGGGTGCCGGCTCAAGGGTTGGCACCCGTTACTTTTTATAGCGATTCAAAATAACCATTGGAGAGCAACCATGGATTAAATTTGGGGAATTGAAAAATAAACTATATCTTAACTGTCAAAACCAATAAAACAGCTATAGCAATGAAAATGCCTAAATCAATCTACAACTGGATAAGTATCAGTGGCTTTATTTTGGCCGTAAACAGTTTGGTAGTAATCCTGATACTTTTTCTGTTCTCCTGGTTTTCAAAAGAGAGCAATTCATATATGGGTCTGTTCATTTATATAGTTGTTCCTGCATTTCTTGTTTTGGGGCTATTATTGATTCCCATCGGGATGATCATCAAGCGGCGGAAGAAAGTCGACACTGTTGAATCAGCAGGTAAATGGCCAATCCTCGACATGAACCTCAAGTTTCAGCGCACAGCCCTTATAAGAGTGTCAATTATTACTGTAATTCTATTAATTATATCATCCATAGGCAGTTATCAGGCATTCCATTACACTGAATCAGTAGAATTCTGTGGCACATTATGCCATGATGTTATGGAACCAGAGTATGTAACATATCAGCACTCTGCCCATGCAAAGGTAAAATGTGTGGAATGCCACGTAGGTGAAGGGGCCGGATGGTATGTTAAATCTAAACTATCAGGATTGTATCAGGTATATTCCGTGGCCTTCAAGAAATATCCAAGACCTATTGCCACTCCCCTACACAACCTAAGACCTGCAAGTGAAACATGTGAAAAATGCCATTGGCCTGAGAAATTCTATTCACAGAAACTTAGAAATCAGAGATCTTACTTGGCTGATTCCAGTAATACAGAATGGGATATTTCATTATTAATGAAGATTGGCCCGGAACAAAGTGCACACGGGCTTTCAGAAGGAATACACTGGCATATAAACAAGGATTATAAGATTGAATATGCAGCCAGCACCAAGGATAGAGAGAATATTCCCTGGGTTAGACTCACTAATATAAAGACAGGTGAAGTGAAGATATACATGGATGAAGAAAATCCGGTTGAACAAGCTGCTCTAGACACCCTTGAAATGAGATCAATGGATTGTATGGATTGCCATAACAGGCCTTCTCACATTTACAAATCTGCTCCCGATTACATTGACCAGGCGTTGATTGCCGGAAAGATACCCAATGATATTCCTTACATAAAATATGCAGCTATGCAGGCATTGAAACTCCCCTATGAAACCACCATGAATGCCCATAGGGAGATATATGCCGCCGTAGTAGGTTTCTATAAGGATGAGCATCCTGATGTCTATCTTAAGGAATTCAATCGTATTCAGAAGGCCATAAAAGTGATCCAGGCAGAATACGATGATAATGTATTTCCATATATGAAAGCCGATGCCAGCCAATACCTTAATCATATAGGCCATTTGGAATCACAAGGATGCTTCCGTTGCCATTCAGATCGGCATAAAACTGATAAGGGTGAGGTAATTTCCAAAACATGTGAAAACTGTCATGATATCCTTGCACAGGGGCCAAAAAACAATATTCAAACAGTTTCACTGCAGAAAACCATGGAATTTCTGCACCCGGTTGATATCAGGGATGCATGGAAGTCAGCATTGTGCTCTGATTGCCATAGAGTATTGTATGAATAGACAATTTACTGAAAAACAACTCTGGATTATATTACGGAATGCCGGGCAGCTGCACAAAAAGGACAGCTGCCCTTTTTCTGTTCATAATAAAAGAGCCCCGTATTTTACGGGGCTCTTTTATTATTTATATAAATAGAAGTCTGCTCAAACAATGGCAACTATTAAAATATATAGATTAATATTCGTTTACCAAATTCATGTTTTCAATGTATCAATCTCGAACTATCCATTCATTGAAATCAGGAATTCCTCGTTCGACTGGGTATACTTCATCTTATCTTTCAGAAATTCCATAGCTTCCAGCGGATTCATGTCAGCAAGATGATTCCTCAGAATCCATATCCTTTGCAATGTTTCTTTATCAAGAAGCAGATCTTCACGTCGGGTGCTTGATGCAACAATATCAATAGCCGGGTAAATTCTCTTATTTGAGAGTTTTCTATCAAGTTGAAGCTCCATATTACCGGTACCTTTGAACTCTTCAAAGATAACCTCATCCATTTTTGATCCTGTATCAGTCAGTGCTGTAGCAATAATGGTCAGTGAACCTCCGTTTTCAATTTGGCGCGCAGCTCCGAAGAAACGTTTTGGTTTTTGGAGAGCATTAGCTTCCACCCCGCCCGACAATACTTTACCGGATGCTGGAGAAACAGTATTGTAAGCACGTGCGAGCCTGGTAATGGAATCGAGCAGAATTACCACATCATGACCGCATTCAGTCATTCGTTTTGCTTTTTCCAACACAATATTGGCTATTTTGACATGGCGTTCAGCCGGCTCATCAAATGTGGAAGCAATAACTTCAGCTTTAACACTTCTAGCCATATCGGTAACCTCTTCCGGGCGCTCATCAATTAAAAGCACTATCAAATATGCTTCAGGATGGTTATATGCAATGGCATTGGCTATTTCCTTTAGCAATACCGTTTTCCCAGTTTTTGGCTGAGCTACGATTAATCCACGTTGTCCTTTTCCAATAGGAGCAAAAAGGTCAATAACCCTTGTAGACAAATTGGAACCCGGATGACCTGTCAAATTAAACTTCTTTTCAGGAAAGAGGGGTGTAAGATAGTCAAACGGAATTCTGTCGCGCACTTCGTCAGGTGTACGTCCATTAATCAACTCAACCTTGATCAGAGGGAAATACTTCTCACCATCTTTGGGTGGACGGATAGTACCTCTAACAGTATCGCCTGTTTTCAGACCAAAAAGTTTTATCTGTGATTGTGAAACATATACATCATCGGGTGAATTCAGGTAATGATAATCGGATGATCTAAGGAATCCGTATCCATCGGGCATAATTTCAAGTACACCATCGCTAGAAATAAAGCCATCAAACTCCCAGGTAAACTCTTCGCGTTTTCTCTCTTGTCGTTCAGGCCTGTCATTTCTTTCAGGATAGCGCTGCCGAGGGTTAGGGTACTCCCTGTTAAAGCGCTCAGTAGGTCTATAAGGCTCAGGCTCGGCATTTTTATCGACTGCAGGTGCAACATGTTCAACTATAGGTTCTGAAGCTGGGCCTTCAGGTTTTGTTTCTTCAGAAACTGCTTCAGGAATGATTTTGATTTCGGGTTCATCAATAACCGGCTCATCAATTGGCGTATTGCTTAATAATAAAGCTTCCGTGTCAATATGATCAGATTTTGAGGTTGGTATCAAATTAGTTTGATCCGGTTCAGTAGCATCGCCGGCAAATAGTTTTAATTCTTTTTCCTGGTCAGGCACTGTGGCTGATTGAGGTTTCTTAGCCTTATCGTTTACATCACGCACAGGTCTACCCTTTTTGGGCTTATTTGAGCGAACTTCAGGCTTCTTAGTCTTTTCTTCCGGGTTCTTTACACTAGTAGCTTTATTTTCAGAGCTATCAGCAACTACATCTTTTTCCTTCTTTACCTCTAACGTGGGTTCTGAATTTGCTTTTTGTTGATTGACAGAAGGATTTGAAGAAGCAATAGGTGTTCCTTTAGCCGGTTTAGCAAAAGTTTGAGGCCGAGTCTTGTTGAACCTCTCATCGGGAATGCGTTGTCTCTTGAATTTATTTTCCCTGTTGGCCTTTTCTTTGTCAAGCATTTCTTTTGAAGGATTTAGTGCCTGATAATCAAGAATTTGATAAATCAGATCCTGCTTTTTCATCCCATCATATTTAGGAATGTTGAGCCCACGGGCTATGTCTTTTAACTCCTCGAGAAGCTTGTTGTTAAGCTCAATAATATCGTACATAAAAAAATATTAGTGTTTTTTAATCAGAAATTGATCAGAATAATTGGTGTATAATTTTATCGCACTCCAGATTAATTCTGGTACTTAATGAAAAGCGAGATTGAAATAATGAGAGTGGATTGAATTAATTAAGAGCTGCAAATATAATGCTTTTTTGTTCTTGTTTAATCTTTTCACCATTAAAAATAAAAAAAATAGAGCCTCAAATAGTCAACAATAATGATAAGATTAAGTTGATAAGTAAATTTTCAGAAATATTAGGTATTATTTTCCAAAAACTGCGTAGGTTTGCCTTAAATATTTAAAACTTGTTTTAAGATGAAACATACTGCATTTACTAAGATTCATGAAGCACTGGGTGCTAAAATGGTGCCTTTTGCAGGCTTCTATATGCCTGTTCAATATGAAGGACTTCTCATTGAACATGAAACTGTTAGAAAAGGAGTTGGTGTATTTGATGTCTCCCATATGGGACAACTATGGGTGAAAGGCCCTCATGCTCTAGATCTCATTCAATGGGTGGGTTCAAATGATGCTTCAAAGCTCACTGACGGTAAAATTCAATACACTTGCTTTCCTAACAATGAAGGTGGAATTGTTGATGATTTCCTGACCTACAGAATTGATGCTGAAACGTATCTGTTAGTAGTAAATGCCTCAAATATTGAGAAAGACTGGAATTGGATTAACTCCCAGAATAAGTTTGGTGCAATACTCTACAATGCATCGGATGAAATTTCGCAGCTTGCTGTTCAAGGTCCTCTGGCACTGAAGACTATACAAAAGCTCACAAGCACCCCAATCCTTGATATGGAATATTATACTTTCAAGAAAGTTGAGCTGGCCGGTGTGAAGGATGTTATCCTATCCATTAATGGGTATACAGGTGCTGGTGGATGTGAGATATATTTCGCTAATCAGGATGCTGAAAAAATATGGAAAGCAGTTTTTGAAGCAGGAGCTGAATTCGGTATTAAACCAATTGGCCTTGGTGCAAGAGATACCTTACGCCTCGAAATGGGTTTCTGTTTGTATGGAAATGACATCAACGACACTACTTCACCAATTGAAGCTGGCCTCGGATGGATAACCAAGTTCACTGATACCAAGGACTTTGTGAATAAAGCCGCATTGCTTAAACAGAAAACAGAGGGTCTACAAAGAAAATTGATAGGATTTGAAATGGTTGACAAGGGAATTCCCCGTCAGCATTACCCAATAATGAATGCCGATGGCAAAGTTATTGGTGAAGTTACTTCGGGAACACAGTCGCCATCACTGAAAATAGCTATAGGCATGGGCTATGTTGCAACAGAATATGCGAAAACTGATACGGAAATATTCATCAATATCAGGGACAAGGCCCTTAAAGCAAAAATTGTTAAGCTTCCTTTCTATAAAGGTTAGAATTTTATAATAATTTTATAACCGGACATCAACCTGGTGTCCGGTTATATTTTGTTTATCTGATCCATTTACTATGCCAAAAGTTGAAGTTTGCTTCTCTCCTGCTCTTTATCCTTATCTAGAAAAGGGTGATGATACAATCACCGTGGTCATTGATGTACTGAGGGCGACAACTTCTATCTGTACTGCCTTTGACTATGGGGTTAAAGAAATAATTCCGGTCAATTCAATTGAAGCAGCCATGATTCATAAGGAGAATGGGCACTTGGTTGCAGCTGAAAGAGATGGGATTAAGCCTGCATTTGCTGATTTCAGCAACTCAGCATTCGATTTCATGAATGATGCAATTGCCGGCAAATCTATCTATTATACTACTACTAATGGCACCATGGCTATTGAGCTGGCCACAGGAGCCGGAAAAGTTGCCATAGCTTCATTCCTTAATATACCTGCAATAACTCAATGGCTGATTTCCCAAAATGCAAATATTATTCTGCTTTGTGCCGGTTGGAAGAACAACTATTGCATTGAAGATACGCTTTGTGCCGGTGCCATTGCCAAATCATTGATTCACGACAAAAGGTTCGATTTAGCCGGCGACTCTGCGCTATCTTCAGTAACACTATGGAATAATTGCAAGAAAGAACCGGAAACAATGATACGCAAGTCGTCACATTTCAAACGGCTTAAGAGGTTGGGTTACGACAACGTACTCAGCTATACGTTGCAGATAGGCACGTCGAATTCTGTTCCGGTGATGCAAGGTATAAGCATCGTCAATTTATCAAATGCAAACCACAACAAAACTGTTTAATTTCTGTTACAAGCCATGAAAAAATCAACTCTAATCATCATCATGTTCGTATCTCTAGCTGCATTATCATGCAATCAATCAACTGAACCTCAGGAAAAGAAAGACGATTTCAAGTATCTCCTTGAACAATTTGCCGACCTTAAAATTATGAGGTACCAGGTTCCGGGATTTGATGAATTGACGCTTAAACAGAAAGAACTGGTATATTATCTAAGCCAGGCCGCTATTGCAGGCAGAGATATACTTTACGACCAGAATTTTAAATACAATCTCGCCATCCGTCGTACATTGGAAAATATTGTAGAAAACTATGAAGGTGACCGCAATACTGAAGAATTCAAGAATTTCATGGTTTATACCAAGCGAGTTTGGTTTAGCAATGGAATCCATCATCATTATTCAAAAGATAAATTCATACCGGAATTCAGTAGTGAGTATTTTACAACCCTCGTCAAAAACACAGTCAAAGGTAAGTTCCCGATAAGAGATGGGCAATCACTTGATGAGTTTCTGACAGAATTGACTCCTGTAATGTTTAATCCATCTATTGCTCCAAAAGGTGTTAGTCAAGAAGCAGGTCAGGATCTGGTTACTGGTTCTGCCAGTAATTTCTATGAAGGGGTAACAGAGAAGGAAGTCGACGATTATTATACTAACCTGAAAGCACAAACCAAAGCCAATGGTGGCGACACACTTATATCATTGGGTCTCAACTCTAAAGTTATAAAGGAAAACAATCAGGTAAAGGAATTGGTGTATAAAATGGATGGTTTGTACTCGGATGCTATCGAACAAATAGTTTACTGGCTTGAAAAAGCAGCTAGTGTAGCTGAAAATCCTCATCAGGAGAAAGTCATAAATAAACTTATCGAATACTACCAAACAGGCAGCTTAACTACCTGGGATGAGTATAATGTACTTTGGGTGAAAGATCTGGACTCCCACATTGACTTTGTAAATGGATTCATAGAAGACTATGGTGATCCATTAGGCAGAAAAGCCACATGGGAAAGTATTGTAAACTTCAAGGATATTGAGGCAACCAAAAGAACTGAAATTATAAGCAAAAATGCCCAATGGTTTGAAGACAATTCACCTGTTGATCAAAAGTTCAAGAAAGAAAAGGTAAAGGGAGTTTCGGCCAAGGTTATTACAGTAGCTCAACTTGGCGGTGATTGTTATCCTACTACTCCTATAGGGATAAACCTACCCAATGCTGACTGGATAAGAAAAGAACACGGCTCCAAGTCTGTAACTATTGAAAACATTACGTATGCATATGACCAAGGATCAATGGGTAATGGAATGCTTGAAGAGTTTGCAGCATCTCCTCAAGAAATTGAATGGGCAAAGAATTATGGTTCTCTGGCCAGCAACCTGCATACTGATCTGCATGAATGCCTTGGTCATGGTTCAGGTCAACTGCTCCCGGGAACCCGCGGTATTGAACTAAAAAATTATAGTTCACCACTGGAAGAGGCAAGGGCTGATTTGTTTGCACTATATTATATGGCTGATCCGAATATGATTAAGCTGGGATTGTTCGATAAGGAAGAGGTTTATAAAGCTGAGTACAATAGTTATATACGCAACGGACTCTTGACTCAACTGACTCGTATACAGCCAGGCAAGAACATTGAACAGGCACATATGCGCAGTCGTCAGCTCATTGCCTCATGGTGCTTCGAACAAGGAAAATCAGCCAATATCATCTCCAAGGAGATCAGGGAAGGCAAGACCTTTATTGTAATCAATGACTATAAAGGATTACGCAATCTTTTTGGCCAATTGCTTGCTGAAATACAGAGGATTAAATCAGAAGGCGACTATGAAGCAGGCAAAAGCCTAATTGAGCAATATGCTGTGAAAATTGACCCTGTTTTGCATAAGGAGGTGTTGGATCGCTTTACAAAACTTAATATAGCTCCTTATGGCGGATTTATCAATCCGGTTTTTGTTCCTGAATCCAAGGATGGGAAGATTACTGATATAAAAATAACCTATCCTGATGATTACACAAAACAGATGATGGACTATTCAAAAAACCACTCATTTCTTCCAACATACAATTGATGTTTGAACCAGCATCCGTTGCTGTATGTTCATTTTATTAAAATTGACCTAAGTATGTTTGAACACGCACTGATTATAAGATCTGATTCAAAAGTTTCAGATTTGATTGAGCACAATCCAAGGCTTCTCCTGATGTTGGAGCATTGGAATATTCCACTCGGCCTGCACGAAAAGAGTATTGAACAATTGTGCAATGAATATAATATTGAAAGCACGCTCTTTTTGGCTGTGGCCAATCTATATCTGGATATCATACCCGACACATCACAGGTGAATAAGATAAATGACATTGTTCATGTGGTTTCATTTCTGGAGAACAGTCACAAGCATTATATCAATGAAAAGTTTCCAATGTTGACCTCGTTCATTTCGGAAATCAGTGATATTAACAACCATCCTGAAACCGAGTTGCTTAAGCGCTTTTATAATGATTATCTCGTGGAAGTAACTGAACACTTGAAGTATGAAAACACTATCGTTTTCCCTTATGTCATGTCACTGATCAATAAGAGCAGCGCAACTGACACAATATCAGGCAATCAATATTCAATGGCAGACTATAGCAGCCACCACGATGATATTGAAGAGAAATTGGCTGATCTTAAAAATCTTCTTATCAGGTATCTTCCCCCATACCAGGATATGCAGTACCGGCGCCGGCTATTGCTTACCTTATATGAACTTGAGTTTGACCTTCATATTCACAGCCTCATTGAAGAGTTAATCCTTATTCCTATTGTTGAGCGTTTGGAATATTCCATAAAAGTCTGATATATGGAAAGTCAACAACTGAGTATTGCCATTGCCGGACCAGCCCATGTCATTAGATATGGGCTGACCGGAATTATTAGGGAATGTCTAACAGGGATTGGGATCAGAATAATCCATCTTAATGACTTGCAATCAATTCAAAGCTCCTTTAATCATCAACATATATCGGTAATAATTATTGATGCTGCTATTATTGATGCCAATCACAAGATTATACAGACAATAAAAAGAGAACATCCTGATACAGCCTTACTTGCTTTCCAGTATCAGTTTCTCAGTAGTGCTGCCATAAGCCAGTTTGACACAGTTATAACCATTGATCAGAGTGATTCTGAAATAGCTTCTGTGATTAGAAATGCCGTTGTGAAAAACCAAAATTTCTCACCGGAAACCAGAACAGAGACACTAAGTGAAAGAGAAACTGATGTTCTTAAACTCTTGGTTACCGGACTTTCAGGTAAGGAAATAGCCGATAAGCTTAATATAAGTGTCAATACCGTAATATCTCATAGAAAAAACATCTCCCAGAAAACGGGAATAAAATCATTGGCCGGACTTACAATCTATGCTGTGGCCAATAAGATCATAAGCATGAGTAGCTTACAAATGCAATAGCACTCATTACTAATGATGATTGAATACCATTAATTTCACTAATTCTGAGGATTGTTCACAGTTAGCACTCACCCTACCTTTGTGCCTGTGCAAACAACTAAATCAAATGAAATTACTCGGTACCATTCTTGGCGTTCTCCTTACTTCGCTTCTCCCGGCACAATCTGACACTACAAATAAAAAACACCCTTTTACACTTCTATCATCGTATGTAGGTGAATTTACAACCAACCATGCTGGAGGGCTTAGAAAAGGAACCTGTTACCAGGGAATGGCAAACCTTAAACTTTCATTCAACACACAAAATGCCGGTCTATGGAAAGGGGGTACCATCTATATCAATGCGGCACACACTCATGGCGGTGATCCTTCATCTCAATTCATTGGTGATTTTCAGGTTGCATCAAATATCGAAGCCGACAACCTTACCTATTTTCATGAAATGTGGTACAGTCAGTCTTTCGGTAAAGCAAATATGATAATTGGATTACAAGACCTGAACGTTGAATTTGCAGCAAGCGAATATGCCTCAATATTAATAAATAGTTCATTTGGAGTACATAGTACCATAGCTGATAATATTATTGCTCCAATCTTCCCACTAACCGCATTTGGTATACAATTCAAATATGATGTATCACCAAACCTTGGTATAAAGCTGATTGCATTTGATGGATTTCCGACAGATTTTTCAAAGAACAATCCTCACAATCTACACTGGAACTTTACACGTGAAGACGGGCTATTGAACATCGTTCAGATTAACTATAAAACACTGTTCAGGCAAAAACTAACCGGAGCCTACAGTATTGGAAGTTATACACACCAGCATGTTTCAAAAGAAGTTGTTAGTAAGCCTAATCATTGGGAAATCACCAATTATGGCTTATACCTTACCGGCGACCAGCAAGTGGCACATTTCTTCAATGGTTCAATACTTTCATCTTTCCTTCAAGCAAGCATTAGCCCCTACCAGAAAAATGAGAACTGCTATTATCTAGGACTAGGCTTACACTATACTGGGATGCTCAGCAAAAACAATGATGATGTTGCTGGAATTGCTGTGGCTCATGCTGGATTCGATTCTCCGAATAAAAATGAAACTACTATTGAACTGTCCTACTCTTACAAAATGAATAACTTTTTATCTGTTCAACCTGATATACAATACATCATTAATCCATCGGGCACTGATCTGACACTTAGCAATGCTTTGGTCACAGCGGTAAGGTTTATAATTGAACTCTGATAAACATATTAGGAAATCCACTGGAAGAATAAAGTCGGCAGATTTAAATATATCAGGTCAATTGCATCCGTCTTTGAATTCACAATCGTCTGATTCATTCTCTTCTTCAAACTCCAAGGTAACATGTGCAACATTGAACGATAAGGCCAACTCCTTAATATCCTGTTTAATTTGCAATCTATTGTCCGATGTAATTGCATTGTCAGTGACGACGTGTAAAGTCATGATGTTGCGGTAACCATCAAGTGACCACATGTGAAAATCATGAACTCCTACTACTGAAGGCATCTCTTTAATTCTACTCAGCAATCCTGTAACATCAATATTCTGAGGGACTTCCTGCATCAATACTTTAAAAGTATCACGCAGATTTCGGTATATGTTAATCATTACCCATATTGTGATGGCAATTGAGAGTAAGGGATCAAGTATTGGCAGATCAATGAACAGCATCACTATACTCGCTATCAACACAGCTACCCAGCCCAGCACATCTTCCAAAAGGTGAAGTGATACAGCCCTCTCGCTAAGTGAATGCCCTGAGCGCAATCTATAGGCTGCAAATCCGTTGACAGCAATGCCAATGAATGCAAACACCAGCATTCCCTTTGCATTTGTTTCCTGCGGATCCATTAGCCTTACTATACTTTCTCTTACAATAAAGAACGAACTAACTATTAGTACTACTGAAATAATAATTGCACCCAGCAATGAGAAACGCTTGTAACCATATGAATAGTTCTCATCACGGCCCTTCAATGACTTCTTCTCAAGAAACCATGCAAATCCAAGTGATATACTATCTCCAAAATCGTGAACAGCATCTGATAAAATAGCAACGCTGTTAGTATACAATCCACCAAGCAGTTCAATAAATGCAAATATCAGATTAAGGAAAAAAGCAAGTCGTATATTACCTGTTGACTTCTCGGCTTTATGATCATGAATATGAATATCCATTTTAAGTTGTATCTTACTTTATCTAGTTTAATTTGTTACCGTTATTTCTCACCATCTGAAACAATTTAAAATCACCCCGCTTAATTTTCAATGCCACATTTACCAAGGCTATCATGACCGGCACCTCTACTAAAGGGCCTACCACTGCAGCAAATGCTTCTCCCGAGTTTATACCAAATACGGATATTGCAACTGCTATAGCCAATTCGAAATTATTGCTTGCAGCAGTAAATGAAAGAGTAGTGCTCTGTTCATAGTTTGCACCTGACTTAGAGCTCATTATAAATGAAACAACAAACATTACAACAAAATAGATTACCAATGGGATTGCAATCCGAACAACATCCAAAGGGATTCGAACTATCATTTCACCCTTGAGTGAAAACATGACAAATATCGTAAATAGCAAGGCAATAAGCGTAAGAGGACTGATCATTGGTACAAATTTCCGGTGATACCATTCCTTATTCTTTAAGCGAATAAGGAAAAAGCGGGTAAGAAAACCTGCGGCAAATGGAATACCGAGATATATCAGTACACTTTTAGCTATTTCGGCAATTGTAATCTGTGAAACCCTATCATTTACCGGCAATCCAAACCACCCTGGCAATACGGCAATGAAGAAATAGGCATATATTGAAAAGAAAAGCACCTGGAATATCGAGTTGAACGCCACAAGACCAGCTGCATATTGGGTATCTCCCTTTGCCAGGTCATTCCAAACAATAACCATGGCTATGCATCGGGCAAGTCCAATCAGGATCAAACCGTACATATAGTCAATATTAAACTGCAGAAAGATAATAGCCAATGCAAACATTAGCACAGGTCCAATCAGCCAATTCTGAATCAGTGATAGGCCAAGTATTTTAGTGTTCTTGAAAACATCACCCAATTCTTCATACCTCACCTTAGCCAATGGTGGGTACATCATAACTATCAAGCCAATAGCTATAGGGATATTCGTGGTACCTGACGATAAACCATCCCAGAAGGCAGCAATCTCAGGACTTGCCCAACCAATTAATATACCTGCCAGCATTGCCAGGAATATCCACAGTGTAAGGAATCTGTCGAGAACTTTTAAACGGGGTTGTGATGGCATGATTTCAACTTTTGATGTTTAACAAAAAACAAAGAGACGACAGAATGCAGGATTATTTATAAGCTGACACAGTGATACTGAATAATCCCGTGCCACTTTGCTTGAATTGTCTAAGCTCTTCACCATTCAAATAAAACGACAGTATATCATCAGGAATTTCAATCTGTTTTGAAGTATGTACCTTAATATCTGTAAATCCCTGTGCTGCAATGATACCGATATATTCATCCCAATCAACGGCACCCGCAACACAACCTGCATACATCTCAGAATCATGGAGAATCTTTTCAGGCAGATCACCCTTGACAACTACATCGGAAACACAGAAATGACCTCCAGTTCTTAATACCCTCATGATTTCAGAGAATGCCTTTCTCTTGTCAGGTACAAGGTTCAATACGCAGTTTGAGACCACTACATCAACAGAGCCATCTACGATAGGCATGGCTTCAATATCACCCTTAATAAACTCAACATTAGAAAATCCCAGTTTATCGCGGTTTTCATTTGCTTTCACCAACATCTCATCCGTAAAATCCAATCCGGTTACTTTTCCGGTTTCACCAACAATGGAACGGGCTACAAAGCAATCATTGCCTGCACCACTGCCAAGATCCAATACATGGTATCCTTTTTCTATGCCTGCATATTGTGTTGGTATTCCACAACCAAGTCCCAGATCAGCATCCGCTTGATATCCATCCACCTTTGCATAACTATCACTGAAGACAGAATAATCAGTGGTTGAGCAGCATCCCGATGATCCGCAACAGGTTGTTGCATTTTGTTGTTTACTCTGGTTTGCTATCTGACCGTATTTTTCCTTTACGATCTCTTTTAATTCATTGGACTTCATAGCTCAGGTTTTAGAGTTTCAGTATAAAATTTATAGAATGAGTTCCTTATTTCATTTCTAACGCGAATGAATTCACCTAATATAAAATTATCACTACCGACAGCTTTTGATGGATCATCAAAACCCATGTGCAGTCTGTGTTGTACCTTTCCTGAGAAGAATGGACACACTTCATTTGCCTGGTCACACACAGTAATGACATAATCCCACTCAGTATGCAGGTATTTATCCACGTGATCAGAGGTATGATGACTTATGTCAATGCCGGCTTGTTTCATCACGACTACTGCCTGTTGATTAAGCTTTCCGGAAGCCTCAGTTCCGGCCGAATGTACATCAAGTCGGCTATCAAATGACTGGAGAAAGCCATGAGCCATTTGACTGCGACAACTATTACCCGAACAAAGAATAAGGATTTTCATGATTTCAATGAGTTATATTACATACCACTTCTGATGCTTGTACCGGACCAAAGAATTCATCAAATAGTTGTACATATTTGTTGATATGAGTGGAACAAAGGCAATAATTGATTTTTAGTCCGTCAATCTCACCATGAATAAGTCCTACATCCCGCAATGCCTTGAGATGCTGAGATACGGTCGTCCGGCTTAGTGGGAGGTAATCAGAAATATCTCCTGAAATACATCCCGGAGTTTTAGAAAGATATTCCAGTATAGCCAAGCGTGCAGGATGGGAAATAACCTTAGCGAAAACTGCAAGATCCCGAAGCTTGTCATCAAATTTTTCAGACTTATTCATAGGGTGATTTTTAATGTCGCAAACATACGACACTTTATTTGAATTTTCACAAATCAGTGAAAAAAAATTAAATTTCTAGTTAATTCCGGCAGCTAATTCAATAAATTTGTAAAAACAACAGCCATGAAAAAGAAAACTATTTTTCTTATTCTCCTGATCCTCTTGATATTGATACAATTTATCAGAGTTGACCAAACGAACCCTGAAAGTAATAGTGAATCAAATTACTTTGTTGTAGCATCAGTGCCCACGCAAGTACAAGGCATCATGCAGGAATCGTGCTTTGACTGTCATTCCAATCAAACTGTTTATCCATGGTATTCAAAGGTTGCTCCTGCCTCCTGGTTTCTCAATCAGCATATCAGAGAAGGAAGAAAGAAAATCAACTTCTCTGAGTGGGATAGTTATTCTCTGGAAGATCAGACTGATATTCATTCCGAGTGCATCGAGGTAATTCAAGAAAACGAGATGCCCTTGAAGTCATATACCCTGATTCATTCAAAGGCAAGATTGTCGGATGAGGAAAAAGACGCACTCATTCAATGGTTTATGTCTGGTCGTTCACCTGGTGATGTGCCTGCTTTGAATTAATTCAATGTTCCCAAAATCACATCAGTAAGGAACTAATACAATCCATTTCCCGGCTGCAGATTTGTTCAGTGGCACTCCGACCATTGACTTGCCATATAATTAGTGAACAGGTCGGGGAATTTCCAAATCAGTCTTTTTATTGCAAGTTCACCGGAAGACTAATTGCTTACTTTTGCAAAAATTTTTCTGGAATGAGGACTGT